>NZ_LUAZ01000017.1:0-253597 GCF_001647255.1 Cellulosimicrobium sp. I38E | reverse complement strand
GGGCGGACGGGGTCCGGGGGTGCGGGGCGGCGTCGGGCGCCGTGGTGCGGGCGCTCGCCGGGTGGTGGGCCGTCAGTGCGCGGCCTCGGGCTGGGCCACGGCCTGCTCGGCGGCGCGGCTGACGTGCTCCCACGCGGCCCAGGTCTCGAGGCGCTGCGCCGTGACGTGCTGTGCGACGTCGTAGACCATGCTGCCCAGGAGCAGGCGCAGCGGAGGGTCGTCGCTGTCGACGAGCGTGAGCATCGCCTCGGCGGCGAGCCGCGGGTCGCTGTCCACCGACCCGTCGGCCCACTGGCGCTCGAGCTCGGCGCGCAGGAGCGCGTACGGCTCGGCGGGGGTGGTCGAGGCCATGCTCGTGTACAGGTCGGTCCAGTAGCCGCCGGGCTGCACCACGGTGACCTTCACGCCGAACGACGCGGCCTCCGCCGCGAGGGCCTCGCTCATGCCCTCGAGCGCGAACTTGCTCGCGCTGTACAGCCCCGTGCTCGGGAAGCCGCCGAGCGCGGCGATGCTCGAGACCTGGAGCAGGTGCCCCGAGCCCTGCGCCCGCAGGGGCGGCAGCACCGCCTGGCTGACCCACAGTGCGCCGAAGAAGTTGACCTCGAGCTGGGCGCGGGCCTCGGTCTCGGTGAACTCCTCGACCATGCCCATGGACAGGGTGCCGGCGTTGTTCACGACGACGTCGAGGCGGCCGAACCGGTCGACTGCGGCCGCCACCGCGGCGTCGACCGCGCTCTTGTCGGTGACGTCCAGGGGCAGCGCGAGGACGCGGTCACGGTGCCGGGCGTCGAACGCGTTCGCGTTCGCCGTCCGCGCCGTGGCGACCACCTGGTCGCCACGCTCGAGCGCGGCGACGGCGAGCGCGCGCCCCAGGCCGCGGCTCGCGCCGGTGATGAACCAGGTGCGGGGAGAGGGAGAGGTGTGGCGCAAGGATGCTCCTCAGGTAAGACGAGACGTTGCGTCTCGTTGTGAGAGCGACCGTAGACCATGGTTGCCGGTATGACAAGACGGAACGTCTCGTCTCTTTGCGGCTACGCTGAAGGCATGTCGCATCCCGATCCCGCACGCCGCAAGGAGAGCTCCCGCCGTGCCGTCCTCACGGCCACGCTCGAGCTTCTCCAGGAGGTGCCGTACGCACGCCTGAGCATCGAGGGGATCGCCGCGCGCGCCGGCGTCGGCAAGCAGACGATCTACCGCTGGTGGCCCTCGAAGGCCGCCGTCCTCTTCGACGCGTTCCTCCTCCTCAGCGAGTCGGGGGAGGGCGAGACGCCGCAGCTCCCCGACACCGGAGACCTCCGGGCCGACCTCACCCTCGTGCTCCGGGCGACCGTCGCCGAGCTGAACGACCCACGCCTCGCCGAGCCGATGCGTGCGCTGGCCACCGAGGTCGCGCACGACGAGGCGCTGGCCGCGGCGTACCACGAGCGCCTCGACGCGCCGCTCCGCGAGGCCAAGCGGGCGAGGCTGCGCAGCGCGCAGGAGGCCGGGGAGCTCGCGGACGACCTGGACCTCGACGTCGCGGCCGACATCATCTGGGGTCCCGTGCTGAACCGGTGGCTCCGGCGCAGCGGCCCCCTGACCGACGAGTACGTCGACGCGCTCGTGGACACCGCGCTCCGCGGGATGCTGCGGCGCGCCGAGGAGTCCTGACGGCCGTGCGCGTCGAACCGGTGACCGAGGGCGTCCTCGTGGACCGGGTCGTGGACCTCGTCCTCGGGTTCCGGCGCCGCGACCGGGCGACGGGGCCCGACGGCGCGGTGCGGCTCCTCGTCGACGGTCACCCGTCCGCACGGCCCGAGGCGCTCGCGGACCTGCTGGTCGCGCCCCTGCGGGCTGCCGGCCGACCCGTCGCGCGGGTGCGCGTGCAGGACTTCTGGCGCCCCGCGTCGCTGCGGCTCGAGCACGGCCGGGAGGACCCGGACGCGCTGCTCGACGCGTGGATCGACGTGGCGGGCCTCAACCGCGAGGTGCTCGACGCCGTCGGCCCGGGCGGGTCCGGGCGCTACCTGCCGAGCCTGCGCGACCCCGCGACGAGCCGGTCGACGCGCGCGGGTTACGTCGCCGCGGAGCCGGGGCTCGTCGTCGTGCTCGACGGCGCGCTGGCCCTCGGCCGCGGGCTCGCCGTCGACCTCTCCGTCCACCTGGCGCTGCGCGCGCCGACGCTCGCGCGCCGCACCGCGGCGGAGGACGCCTGGACGCTCGACGCGTACGCGCGCTACGAGCGGGAGGTGCGCCCCGCGGACGTGGCCGACGTCGTCGCGCGGGTCGACGACGCGCGGCACCCCGCGCTCGTCGTGCGCTGACACCCCGCGCGAGGACCGCGCTCACGACCGTCCGCAGGGTGGCGCGCGCTCAGCGCGGCAGGTGCGCCTCGACGAGGTCGACGATCGCCGGGTCGTCGGGAAGGGTGCGGGGGCGGAAGCGGTGCACCTCGCCGCCGGGCACGACGACGAACTTCTCGAAGTTCCACGTGACCCGGCCGGCCTTGCCCTCGGCGTCCTCGGCCTTCTTCAGCTCCCGGTAGAGCGGGTGGGCGTGGCGCCCGTTGACGCGGACGCGGTCGACCACGGGGAACGTCACGCCGTACGTCAGCGAGCAGAACTCCTGGATCGCCTCGTTGGTGCCGAGCTCCTGGAGGAACTGGTTGCTCGGGAACCCGATGACGGTGAAGCCACGGTCGCGGTACTTCTCCTGCATCGCCTCGAGCGTCGCGTACTGCGGCGCGAGGCCGCACCGCGACGCGACGTTCACGACGAGTACGACGTCGTCCGCGTGCTCGCGCAGGGTGTGCGTCGTCCCGTCCATGGCGTCGAACGGGATGTCGTACAGGCTCATGCGGGACTCTCCTGACGGTCGGACGGGGATGGTTCGCCTCCCATCCTGCACCCGACGACGCCCGAGATGTGAAGATCTCGGGTCGAGGCCGCGCCCGCGGTCGCCGGCCACCACCCGGCCCGTCAGACTCGCGACATGGCCACGCCCGACCTGGACGACTCCCGCACGGACGGCACGTCGCGCCTCGGGAGCGCCGTCGTCGGCGTGGTCGTGGGACTCGTGATCTTCGCGTGCGTGGGCGTCGTGGGGTACTTCCTGTTCGTCGGGGTCGCCATGGAGCGGTGGGCCGAGTCGTACGACGCGTCCGAGCCCGAGGTCACCGCGACGGCCGAGGACACGACCGCCGTCGGGCAGGAGACCGGGCTCGACGCGTCCAACGAGGCGTACCGGCAGCGGACGGGCACGCCCGAGACCGACGCCGAGGCGGCGCTCGCGGTGCCCGCCGTCCAGGCCGCGCTCGACCCGGTCGCCGACGGGTCGGCCGTCGACGGCGACGAGGTCTCGGCCGCGCTCGTCGCGGCGGGGTTCGAGAACGTGCAGGTCGTGGACAGGAACGCCTTCGGCGACGTCGTCCCGGTCGTCGGTGTGGGGGTCGCGGTCCCCGGCGGCTGCGTGTACGGGGCGGTCGCGCCCGACGCCGTGACGCTCGACGCGGGCGGCCCGATCGCCGACGGCGGGTGCCTGGAGATGCCGTCGCACTGACCTCGTCGCGGGGCCGCCGTGAGATCGACCCGTGCGTCCGAGATCGACCTTCGGTGGGTCGATCTCGCGACCTGCGGGTCGACCTGGGTACGGTCAGCGGGGCGGGCGACGGCGCCCGCGCAGGTGACGGAGGGTGAGACATGCGGATCGAGGGCACGGTCGCCCTGGTGACGGGAGGGGCCTCGGGCCTCGGGCGCGCGACGGCGGAGGGTCTGGTCGCGGCGGGGGCGCGGGTGGTCCTCGCGGACCTCGCGTCGTCCGACGGCGTCGCGGTCGCCGACGCGCTCGGTGACGCGGCGCGGTTCGTCCCCACGGACGTGACGAGCGAGGACGACGTCGCGCGGGCGCTCGACGCCGCGGACGCCCTCGGCGGGGCGCGCGTCGTCGTGAGCTGCGCCGGGATCGTGCTCGCGCAGCGCGTGCTCGGCAGGTCCGGGGTGCACGCGCTCGACGCGTTCCGGCGGGTCGTGGACGTCAACCTCGTGGGGACGTTCAACGTCGTCCGGCTCGCGGCCGAGCGCATGCTCGCGCTCGACCCGCTGGGGCCCGACGGTGAGGGCTCGGCGGGGGAGGAGCGTGGCGTCGTCGTGCAGACCGCGTCGGTCGCGGCGTTCGACGGCCAGGTCGGCCAGGCCGCCTACGCGGCCTCCAAGGCGGGCGTCGCGGGCCTCACGCTGCCGCTCGCGCGCGACCTCGCGCAGCACCGGATCCGGGTCATGACGATCGCGCCGGGCATCTTCCGCACACCGATGATGGCGTCGCTGCCCGAGGCGGCGCAGGAGTCGCTCGGCGCGCAGGTGCCGCACCCGAGCCGGCTCGGCCGCCCGGAGGAGTACGCGCACCTGGTGCGCGCGATCGTCGAGAACCCGATGCTCAACGGCGAGGTGATCCGCCTCGACGGCGCGATCCGCATGGCGCCGCGCTGAGCGCACGGACCACGGGCGCGCCGCGCCGCGGACCGCAGGACCGCGGGCGACCGCCCGCACGAGAGGAGGAGGACGATGCCGCCGTACACGACGGCGACCGACTTCCGCGCCGACCTGCTCGCGCGCGCGACCGCGGCCCAGCGCCGCGCGTACGCCCGCTACTTCCCCGGCGACGACACGCTCGCCGGGGTCAGGATGGGCGACGTGTTCACGCTCGCGAAGAGCGCGCTGGACCTGCCGGTGGACCAGATCGAGCTGCTGCTCGAGGACCGGGTCCACGAGGTCCGCGCGGGCGGCTGCTCGATCATGGGCAAGTCGGCGACGGCCCGGCGCGTAGCCGTCGAGCGGCACGCGGAGCTGGTCGAGCTCTTCCTGCGTCGTCACGACCGGATCGACACGTGGGACCTGGTGGACCTCACCGCGTACCAGGTGCTCGGTTCATGGCTCCTCGACCGGCCGCGCGACGTCCTCGACAGCCTCGCCCAGGCGCCGGACTGGCCGCGTCGGCGCACCGCGATCGTCGCGACGGCCGCCTTCCTGCGCCGCGGCCAGGTCGACGACACGTTCCGGCTCTCCGGGGTCCTCGTCGACGACCCCGAGCCGTACGTGCAGAAGGGCGTCGGCTGGATGCTGCGCCACGCGGGTGACGTCGAGCCCGAGCGGCTGCGCGCGTTCCTCGAGGACCATGCCGCGACCATGCCGCGCGACGTGCTGCGCGCCGCGGTGGAGAAGCTGCCGCCCGCGGAGCGCAAGGAGTGGCTCGCGCGCTGACCGGGCGCCGAGGAGCGAGGTGCGGCGCCATGACGGCAGGACCCGAGGACCCGTACGGCCGTTGCCGCGCTGCTGCGCGCGTGGGGCGACGCGCTCGTCGCGGTGAGCGTGCACGACGACGTCGCGGTGACCCTCGCACGCGGCGTCTCGGCGGGCACGTGGCAGGGGACGCCGTTCCACGACGAGGAGCGGTCGGTCGACACGTTCGTCCGTCGCGGCGACGCGTGGCGCTGCGTCCACACCGTGATCGTCCCCGCCGCCCGGGCGCATGCCGGGGGCTGAGGGCCCGCGGTGGGCGGCTCAGCCCAGGCGCGCCACGGTGGAGTCGTCGACACGCAGGAGTCGACCCTGGACCGCGAGGTACGTGACCGCGCTCGTCGCGTCGCCGCGCCACGCGACCCGGCCGTCGTGGAGGTCGAGGGCCACGACGCGAGACGCGCTGCCGCTCCAGCTCGCGACCACCACGAAGGCGCGGTCGCCGTCGGTCAGGATCCGGCTGAACCACACGTCGGGGGCGAGGTCGTCGCTGCTCCCGCCTCGGCCCTCGTCGATCGCGCGCACCTCGTTCGGTGTCAGCGACCAGAGCTCATGGCCGGTCTCGACGTCGATCCCGACGAGCGCGCTGTCCGTGTCCCGCAGCGCGACGACGGTCCCGCCGGCCACCGCGTACACGAGGAGCGGGGCGCTGGCGGCGCTGGAGGTCCAGCGGGGCGTGCCTGCCGCGTCGTAGGCCTCGAGGTCGGCAGGGCGCCGTACCAGGACGAGCTCGTCGGCGGACCCGTCGGTCGCGTACGGGACGAGGATCCGTCCCGGTGCCTCCCAGAGCACCGTGCCGTCGGGATCGAGGAGCGCCGGTGTCACCGTCACAGGCTGGTCGCCCGCCGTCCAGCCGCCGTTCCACGAACCGTCCGGGTCGCGGGCGATCGAACCGTCGGGGAGCGCGACGAGGCCGTCGGTGGAGGACCTCGGGTCGTCGAGACGTGCCCCGTCGTGCGAGAACCACGCCTCGACCCCGCAGCCGTGGGCGACGAGGAGCTCGCCCTGGACCAGGTCGAGCCGTCCGCCGTCGAGGTCGGCGAAGGTCGTGCCGTCCTCGGTGCCGTACTGCTGGCAGCCGCCGGCGGCCTCCGAGCCGACGAAGGGCAGCTCGTGCTCCCAGAGGATGTCCCCGGTCGCGGCGTCCTCCAGCGTCACGACCACATTGAGCCCTCCCGAGAGGTCCGTCGGCCGACCCGAGGCGGGATCGACGTCGACGAGGCGACCGCCCGGGTCGCCGCCGACGCGCCGGAACCGCGCGACGGTGCCGTCCGGGCCGACGGACGACCAGCCGCGCGCGGCGTCGAGAGTGCGCGTCGCGACGACCGCCCCGGACGCGTCCAGGACGGTGACCACCGCGGGCTCCCCCGCCACGAGCGTCGGGGGACCGGTGAGCGGGAGGCCCGTCGGCGACGCCGTCGTGAGCGTCGGGCCGTCGGAGGTCAGGCACACGAGCGTGTCGCCGGGCACGGTCGTTCCGCGCTCGGTCCCCACGAGAGGATCCCCGCACGCCGAGCCCGCCGGGACGTCGACGGACCACCGTGGGCTCCCCGTGTCGAGGTCGTACGCCGTCGCCTCGTCGTCCCTGACGACGACGAGCAGACCGGGCAGGGTCGCGATCCCGCCCCAGGTCGGCCCGGGAACCCTCCAGAGCTCGGACGGGGCGGTCGCGACGGGAAGAACCCCTCCGGGCGAGCGGCGCAGGGCCTCGATCGAGGGGCGCGCCGCCATCGTGTCGACGACGACCATGCCGACGACCACAGCCGCTGCCACGCCGACCGTCGCGAGCGCGGTGCGCGCCCGACGCCGTCGAGCCGGGGCCGTCCGGTCGGTCTCGTCCGTGGTCGCGCCGTCCGCGGTCGAGGGGGAGGCTGGGTGACCGGCGGGAACGGGGCCGCTCTCGGCGCCGAGGTCAGGGTCGAGATCGGGCGCGTCGTCCTCGAGCGCGAACGTCAGGCGGTCGCGGGGGCGGACGCGTCGTGGTCGGGGCACGCAGGGATCGTAGGCCTGCCGGGCCGCCAGGTGACCCGAGTGCCGGGGGGCACGGCGACCGCCGTTCCCCCTCCGGCAGGCGGCTCCGGCCGACCCACGCGCCGCCGCCCCTCTGCGCACCGCCCGTCCATCGGCGAACCGTCACCTTTTGATTGACACCCGACAGAAGTCTCGTAGGATGACGACCGGGTGGTAGGTGAATGGCCGCCTGGCACGGTTGGACGCGCTCCTCCGGCACGCCGACGTGCGGAGGACTCGCTCGAGGACGAGACGAGGAGGACCACACGCAGGGTGCTGTTCGGCCCTGACCAGGACGGACGACCAAGCGGACCGCCCGAGGACCTGTCGTCGGTGACGACGAGCGCCGCGTGCCGCTGACTCGCTGCCGACCTGTACCACCGCGGTGCGGCTCGCCCGAGCCGCACCGTCACATCCCTCGAAGGAGAGACGATGAGCAAGTCTCAGATGACGCGCCGCAGCCTGATCAAGGCGCTCGCGACGTCGACCGTGGCCGTCGGCCTCGGTGCCGCCGTCGCCCCCGTGGCCAACGCCGCCCCCGCTCCGACCGCGGCCGGGCCGCTCGCGGCCGCAGGCAACGGTCGCCTGGTCCCCCCGGGCAAGATCGGCATCCAGCTCTACTCGATCCGTGACAAGGTCTCGAGCCTCGGGTTCCGCGCGGTGTTCGAGCAGCTCGCGGACATCGGCTACTCCGAGATCGAGTTCGCCGGCTACACCCAGGGCCAGGTCGGCGCGATCACCCCGGAGGAGATCCGCCAGCTCCTCGACGACAACGGGCTGCGCGCCGTCGGCTCCCACGTCAGCCTCAACGCGCTGCGCAACGACCTCCCGCGCCAGCTCGAGATCGCCAACATCCTCGGCATGCCGCACGTCGGCACCGCGAACGCCCCGACGAACGTCAACACGGTCGACGGGTACCGTGCCGCCGCGGACGAGTTCAACGCCTGGGGCGCCCAGGCGAGCGCGGCAGGGCTCAAGCTCTACCAGCACAACCACGCGGGCGAGTTCGCGTTCGCGACGGACCAGCCGGAGGTGCGTCTGTACGACGTCTTCTTCGACAACACCGACCCCCGCCACGTGTTCCTCGAGATGGACGTCTACTGGGCCTTCGTGGGTCAGTACCGCTTCCCCGGCTTCGAGCCCATCGACTACGTGCGCAACAACCCGCACCGCTACCCGCTCCTGCACCTCAAGGACGGCGCACGCAACGAGGCGAACCCGAACGGGTTCGACATCATCGAGTTCGACGCGGGCGACCTGCCCTACCGCGAGTTCCTCCGTGCGACGAAGGCACGCGGCACGCGCTGGGGCATCTGGGAGCAGGACAACGCCCCCACGACCGCCGTCCCGCCGAACCCGGTCGACTCGTTCGGCAACGCCCGGCGCAGCTACACGTCGATCCTCGGCCTGCGCGGCTGAGTCACCCGGCACCGAGAGCCCCGTCCGCGCACCCGCGGGCGGGGCTCTCGCGCGTGCGCGGTCAGACGTCGCGCACGAACGCCCGGAGGTCGGCGAGCACCGCGGGCCCGTCGTCGCCGCCGAGGAACCCGTGGCTCGCTCCGGGCACCTCGACGAGCTCGCACCGGACGCCGTCGCGCGCGCACGACGCCGCGAGCGTCCGGGCCTCGGGGAGCAGGGCGTCCTGGTCACCGACCGCGAGGAACGTCGGCGGGAGCGCCGACGCGTCGACGTCGAACCGCGGCGCGTCCGCGAGGTGCCCCACCCGCGCCCACGCGCGGAACGACGCGGCGGACAGCGCGGCGTCGGGCCCACCCGGCCGATCCCGGTCGAACGACCCGAGCGTGAGGTCGAGGTTGGGGTTCGTCAGCGCCAGCCACGCCGGCGCGAGCGGCGTCCCGTGCGCCCGGCGGGCGGCCGCGACGGCGACCGTCCCGCCCGCGGAGTCGCCGAACAGGGCCACCCGCTCGACCCCTTCCGCGGCGAGGAGCGCGAGCGCGACGAGCGCGTCGCCCGCAGCCTCGGCGAGCGTGCCCTCGGGCGCGAGCCGGTAGTCGACGGAGACGACGACGGACGCGAGCGCGGTCGCGATGCGCCGGCACGAGGCGTCCTGGAGCTCCAGGTCCCCGAACAGCCCGTACCCGCCGTGCAGGAACACGACCGCGGCGCCGGCGTCGTGCGCCTCCGGCACGTACCGGCGCATCGCGACGCCGTCCGGGGCATCGTCCCGGACCGTCCCCGCGAACGGCTGCCGCGGCCGGGCCAGGGCACGCTCGCGCGCTTCACGCCGCAGCGTCGCGGCCTTCTCGGCGACCTCCACGGGTCGATTCTCGGTCATGCGACCGGGCGCCGCGGCCGAGGTGGACGGTCGTGGTCCTACCTCGCGGGCTCGGCGTCCTCCGCGAGGGTCGTCGTGACGGGGTGGGGCGCCGGTCGGGGGAGCGGGCGCACCTGCCCGGCCACGGCGAGCGACAGGACGGTCGCGGCGCAGATGACCAGGAGCATGTGGCGGGCCCCGACCTGGTCGACGAGCAGGCCGAGCAGCGGCGGCGCGGTGAGCATCGCGACGGTCGAGAACGACGTCGCGACGGCGACGCGCGGCGCGGCGTGGGCGGGGTCGTCGGACGCCGCGGCGATGGCGACGGGGTTGGCGAGCGCCGCTCCGCAGCCCCACAGGACGATCCCGACCCACGCGAGCGGCAGGCTCGACGCGAGGCCGAAGACGAGCAGGCCGACGAGCGCCGAGACGCCCGACGCGCGCAGCACCGACACGCGCCCGAACCGGTCGATGAGGCCCGTCCCGGCGAACCGGAACACCGTCATCGCGCCGACGAACGTGCCGTACGCGACGGCGCCGAGCGCCTCGCGCACCTCGAACCCGTCGACAACCGCGATGGAGAGCCAGTTACCCGCCGACCCCTCGGACAGCGACGACGCGAGCAGCACGAGCCCGATCAGCAGCGTGCGCGGCTCGCGCCACGCGGCGAGCGCGGCGCGGACCCCGGCCCCGCGGCGCGGCGAGGTCGCGGCTGCGGGCGCGGCGCCGTCGTCGTCCGGGTCGGTGGCGCCCGACGGCGCAGGCGCGCCGGGAGCGACCCGGTCGGGCGCGAGCGCGGTCGCGGGGGCGATGAGCACGGCGCGCGCCACGGTGACGGCGAGCGTCACGACGAGGATCTGCGCCGTGATGCCGACGTGCGCCCACGAGAACGCGGCCGCGACGAGCGCGCCGCACGCGGCGCCGATCGAGAACGCGGCGTGGAAGTGGGGCAGGATCGCCCGCCCCACGTGCTGCTCGACGGACGCCGCGCAGATGTTGATCGGCACGTTGGTCAGGGCGCCGCACACGCCGTTGAGGAACGCCCCGGCCGCGAAGAGGACGACCCCGCCCGTCCCGGTGCCGAGCGCGACGAGCCCGAACCCGACGACGTTCCCCACGGTCGCGACGACGAGCGTCGTGCGGCTGCCGAACCGTGCCACGACCGCGCCCGCGGACACCACGGACACGAGCGACCCCAGGCCGCCGACGACGAGCAGCAGGCCGAGCTGGCTGGCGCTGATCCCGAGCGCCTCCCGCACCGAGGGCAGGCGGCTCATCCAGGACGCGCCGATGACCCCGAACAGCCCGAACTGCACCATGAGCGCCCAGCGGGCGCGCGCGACGACCGCGCGGTCCGTCAGGGCGCGGTCGGACCCGGAAACAGGTGGGGTTCTTGACACTTGCCCCAGTCTACGGAGCCCGGGGCCCGCCGAGCCCGTGGATATCGCCGGGACCGGGCGCCGGACCCGGCGATGTCCCCGGGTTCGGTGGCGAGGCCTCGGCCCGTCACCGGCGCCGGGTCAGAGGCGGACGGTCCCCGCGACGCACGTGACGCTCGCGCCGCCGACCCAGACCGTCCCCGACCCGTCGCGCTCCACGTGCACGCGGCCCGCCCGTCCGAGCGCCGCGCCCTGGGCCGCGACGTAGCGATCCGGGAGGCGGCCATCGCGCACGAGCCACTGCCCGACGACGGCGTTGAGGCTCCCGGTGACCGGGTCCTCCGGGATACCCATGGCGAGCGCGAACCCCCGGACCTCGACCGCCGCGCCGTCGGGACCGCCGTCGTCCCCATACAGCCCGGCGACCCCGACGGAGAGGTCAGGGTGCTCGACGCGCAGCCTCGACCAGTCCGGCGCGAGCCCGGCGACGCGGTCGGCGGAGTCGAGCAGCACGACGCGCCAGCCCGGCCCGTTGTCGAGGACGCGGTGGTCGTGCACGGCGTCGTCCGGGACGCCCAGCGCGGCGACGATCGCGGCGAGGTCGTCGGCCGGCACCGGCTCGTCGGCGAGCAGGTCGGGCGCAGCGAACGCGAGCCTCCCGGTGCCCTCGGGCTCGTCGTCCGGCCCGACGGCGGCGCGCACCTCGCGCCGGATCGTCACCAGCCCGACGCCGCACTCCTGCACGACGGCGTCGCCCGCCCGGGGCGCGCCGCCCGCCTCGAGCCACGCGTGGCACGAGCCGAGCGTCGGGTGCCCGGCGAAGGGCAGCTCGCCGCCGGGGGTGAAGATCCGCAGGCGGTAGTCGGCGCCGCCGGCGGCCCCGTCGGGGCTGGGCGGCAGGAGGAATGTCGTCTCCGAGAGGTTCGTCCAGCGGGCAAAGGCGGCCATCTGCTCGTCCGTGAGCCCGTCGCCGTCGAGCACGACCGCGACGGGGTTGCCGAGGGTCGGGACCTCGGTGAACACGTCGACCTGCGCGAACGGCCGGGACGCGGTGCTGTCGGCGATGTCGCCGTGGCGTGCGCTCATGCCTCTGAGCGTACGTCCGGGCAGGCCAGAGCACTTTTGTCGATCACGAGTCGGAAGTTGTAGACACATCGATAGAACGAGGGCTAGCCTGTCCAGCGTTGTCATCGACGGAGCCAGGCAGGGGTTACGCTCCGTGGACTCGAAGTCCGACCGAGTATTAGGGAGCAACGATGCTCGAACGCACCAGCCTGCCGGTGTCCCGCCGGATCAGGTACCGACGCGGCGCGGCCGCCCTCACCCTCGGCGCCGTGGTCGTCGCGGGCTGGGCCGTCCCCGCCGCGGCCGACCTTCCCGAGCAGGAGCCCGGCGTCACGCTGCGCACCTTCCAGCTCGCGCAGAACCCCGGGGCCGTCTGCACCCTCAAGTCCGGCCAGACACCCAACGTCGACAAGCTCATGCCGACCATCGACTGGTCGACGGCCGAGCAGTTCGGCGCGGAGGACAACTTCATCTCGCAGGTCAGCGCGAACCTGCACGTCCCCGCCGACGGTCAGTACCAGTTCCGGGTGACCAACGACGACGGGGCGCTCGTCTACATCGACGGCCAGCTCGTCGTCGAGAACGACGGCCCGAACGACTCGACCTCCGTCGAGGGCAGCGCGACCCTCACGGCGGGCGTGCACGACCTCCGGGTCGACTACTACGAGGGCGGCGACAAGCAGCGCCTCACGCTCGCGTGGAAGACGCCGGGCAGCTCCTCCTTCCAGGTGATCCCGACCTCGGCGCTCAGCACCGAGGCCGGCGTCGTGCGCGTGACCGCGCCCGGGTACAAGTACTGCGAGGGCGCCACCGACACGGCCGGCGACGGTCTGCGCCTCGACACGGTCAACCCCAACTACGACCTCGTCGACCTGCGCCCCGCGGGCTTCGAGCCGAAGGTCTCGGGTCTGGCGTTCACGCCGGACGAGAAGCTCGCCGTCGTGACGACGGGCGAGGTCAGCTCCGGCGGCTGGCGTCCGGACCCGGTGTCCGGCGAGGTGTACTTCCTCGACGGCGTCACCACGGCCGACGGCCCCGAGGACGTCACGGCGACCAAGGTCGCGGACGAGCTGCTGAACCCGATGGGCATCGAGGTCGTCGAGGACTCGATCTTCGTCTCGGAGCGCTACCAGCTCACGCAGCTCACCGACCCCGACGGCGACGGCTTCTACGACCAGCACACGAAGATCGCGGAGTGGCCCGACGGCGGCAACTTCCACGAGTTCGCGTTCGGCCTGATCCACGACGAGGACTACTTCTACGTCAACCTGTCCGTCGCCATCAACAACGGCGGCGCGACGACCAACCCGCAGCCGGCGGCCAACCGCGGCACGTCGATCAAGATCGACCGTGAGACCGGCGAGGTCACCTACGTCGCGGGCGGCCTCCGCACGCCCAACGGCATCGGCTTCGGCCCCGAGGGCGAGATCTTCGCGACGGACAACCAGGGCGCCTGGCTCCCGTCGAACAAGCTCATCCACGTGCAGCAGGACAAGTTCTACAACCACTACACGAACCCGGCCGGGCCGTTCGACTCGAACCCCGTCGCCCCGCCGGCCGTGTGGCTCCCGCAGAACGAGATCGCCAACTCCCCGGGCAACCCGATCCTCGTCGAGGACGGCGAGTTCGCCGGCCAGATGCTGCTCGGCGACGTCACGTACGGCGGCATCCAGCGCGCGTTCCTCGAGAAGGTCGACGGCGAGTTCCAGGGTGCGGTCTTCCGCCACACCGCGGGCCTCGAGGTCGGCGTGAACCGTGTCATCTACGGCCCCGACGGCGCGCTGTACGCCGGCGGTACCGGTGAGGGTGGCAACTGGGGCGAGTCGGGCAAGCTCCGGTTCGGCCTCCAGAAGCTCGTGCCCGTGAACGAGGACTCCTTCGACATGAAGGAGATGCGCGTGGTCGAGGGCGGCTTCGAGATCGAGTACACCGACCCGGTGTCCGACGAGGTCGTCGAGAAGCTCGCCGACGCCTACCAGGTCAAGCAGTGGCGCTACGTGCCGACGCAGCAGTACGGCGGCCCGAAGGTCGACGAGGAGCCCCTCTTCGTCACCGACGCCACGGTGTCCGAGGACCGCACGACCGTCACGCTGAAGATCGACGGCCTCAAGCCCGGCCACGTCGTCTACATCCGCTCGCCGCGCCCGTTCGCGTCCGCGGAGGGCACCGAGCTCCTCAGCACCGAGGCCTGGTACACGCTCAACTCGCTCCCCGGCTACGTCGCCCCGGCCGACCGCGGCTGGTACGAGGCGGAGCTCGCGCAGCCCCTCGGCAGCTCGAGCATCGGCTCGGACCACAGCAACTACTCGGGCTCCGGCTTCGCCGCGGGCATGACGAGCGTCGGCGCCGGCCGCACGTTCTCCGTGACCGTCCCCGAGGCGGGCACCTACCCGGTCAACGTGCGCTACGCCAACGGCATCCACCCGTACACGACGCTGCGCGCGAAGAACGTCTCGCTGCACGTGAACGGCCAGGACCTCGGTCAGTGGAACTTCCCCACGACGGGGAGCTGGAAGGACTGGGGCGTGCTGACGCGCAACCTCGAGCTCCAGGCCGGAGTCAACACCATCACGCTCGCGTACGAGACCGGCGACGAGGGCAACATCAACATCGACGTGCTCTCGATCGGCGAGAACCCGGACATCTGCTCGCCGGGTGAGGTCGAGGACGGCTACACCGCGATCTACGACGGCACCCTCGCGAGCCTCCAGGAGGGCTGGCGCATGGCCGGTCCGGGTGGCTTCGGCCGCCAGGAGGACTGCTCGATCCGCGGTGCGGGTGGCATGGGCCTGCTCTGGTACGACCAGGAGCTCGGCGAGAACTACAGCCTGAAGCTCGACTGGAAGCTCACGAAGGACGACAACGGCGGCGTGTTCGTCGGGTTCCCGAACCCGGGCGACGACCCGTGGGTGGCCGTCAACAAGGGCTACGAGATCCAGATCGACGCGACGGACGCCGACGACCGCACCACCGGCGCGGTCTACACGTTCCAGGGCGCCGACGAGGCGGCCCGTGACGCCGCCCTCAAGCCGGTCGGGCAGTGGAACGCGTACGACATCCGGGTCGAGGGAGACCGCATCCGCATCTACCTCAACGACGTGCTCGTCAACGACTTCACGAGCACCGACCCGGCCCGGCTCGTGAACAGCTTCGTCGGCATCCAGAACCACGGCAGCGGCGAGATGGTCAACTACCGGAACATCCGGTTCAAGGCGCTGACCGACGAGCCGGTCGAGGAGCTCGCGATCTCGACGACGGTCCAGACCCGCTGCATGGCGGGCAAGGTCTACGTCGCGGTCCGTGCCACGAACGACGACACGGTGCCGGCCGACATCACGCTGACGACGCCGTTCGGGACGAAGACGGTGACCGGCGTCCAGCCGGGGGCCTCCGCGTACCAGTCGTTCGCGACGCGCTCGACCTCGGTCGAGGCGGGCACCGCCCAGGTGTCCGCGACGGGCGGCGACCTGACGTTCCAGGCGGACGTCGCCTACGAGGCCGCGTCCTGCGGCTGAGCTGAGACCCCGGGGCGGGCGGCGTGAGTCGCCCGCCCCGGGACGGACCGGGCGGGGGCGGCAGCACGAGCCGTCCCCGCCCGTCCCGTCTCATCCCTTCTCCACCTCGGTTCCCCGAGGCGCCCCCCGCACGGGCGGAGCGTGGTCCGACGGCGCTCCCACCCTCGCGTAGGGTGCTCACCTCACGTCCTCGCTCCCGCGGGGCCTCGCACGACTCCCGCACGACGTTCCTCGACGAGGAGGACAGCCCATGGCGCTCGGACGCCTCCTGCACCGGACCGGACGGTTCGCCGCGCACCGTCGCGCCGTCGTCCTCGGCGTCTGGGCCGTCCTCCTCGTCCTCGGCGCGGTGCTCGGCGGCGCCGTCTTCGACAAGACCACCGACGTCGAGCCCGCCCCGCCCGGCAGTGCCTCCGCGCTCGCCGCGGAGCGCCTCGACGAGCTCGAGCCCGAGGGCGAGACCGTCGTCGCCGTCCTCTCGGGGCGCGACTACTTCTCCACGGAGCTGATCGCCCAGGCGAGCGAGGTCATGCACGGCATCCGCGCGATGCCGGGCGTCGTCGAGCTGTTCGACGCCTACACGGGCGGCGGCCTCATCGCCGACGACGGCCAGGGCTCGCTGGTCGTCGTCGAGCTCGACCCCGCGCTGTCCGACGACGAGGCGCTGGCCCTCGCGCACCAGGTCGCCGACGCGCTCCACACCATAGACACCCCCGAGGTCCTCGTCGGCGGGGCGCTGCTCGCCGAGGAGGCGTTCGTCGACCAGGCGATCACCGACGCCGCCGTGGGCGAGGGCGTGGCGATCGCCGTCCTGCTGGTCGTGCTCGTCGTCGTCCTCGGTGGCCTGCGCGCGGGCCTGGTGCCGTTGCTGTCCGCACTCGCCGCGATCGCGGTCGCGCTGCTCGTGCTCAGCGGCCTGCTGGGGATCGTGCCCGTCAACGAGTTCGCCGTGAACGTCGTGACGCTGCTCGGCCTCGGCCTCACCGTCGACTACTCCCTGCTCGTGCTCGCGCGCTTCCGCGAGGAGCGCGCCGAGAACCCGGGGCTTCCGCTCGACGAGCTCGTCGGGCGCACGCTCGCGACGGCCGGGCGCGCCGTGCTCGCCTCGGGGCTCGCCGTCGCGATCGCCCTCACCGGCCTGCTCCTGCTCGGCGACTCGCTGCTCTCCGGCATGGCCGTCGGCGGCGCCGTCGTCGTGCTCGTCGCGACAGCCGCCGGGCTCACGCTCGTGCCCGCGCTCGTCGCCACGTGGCACCGCGCCATCCCCGCGCCGGGCGCGCGGACGTGGTCCCACCCGTGGACGGGGCGCGGCGGCGCCGGCACGCTCGGCCGCCTCACCCGCACCGCGCAGCGGCACGCCGTGCTCGTCACGCTCGGCGCGACGGCCCTCCTCCTCGCGCTCGCCGTGCCGCTCGGCTCGATGACGCTCGGCAGCTCCGAGGTCCACTCCCTGCCCGCCGACGCCGAGGCGCGGCTCGCCGCCGACGCGTCCACCTCGCGCTTCGCCGACCTCGGCGTCACCCCGATCACCGTGCTCGTCGAGGCACCCCGCGGCGACGAGGCGGCGTCCGCCTACCTCGACCGCGTCGCGGCCCTGCCCGGCGTCGAGGACGCGATGCAGGACACCGACTACCCGCCCGAGGTCCTCGTCGTCGACGTCACCCCCGACGTCGGTGAGGGCGGCGACGCGACCGCCGCCGAGGCCCAGGACCTCCTGCGCGCGATCCGCGCGATCGATACCGGCGACCTCGACGTGCACGTCGCCGGCCCGGCCGCCGAGGTCGTCGACACCCAGGAGCACCTCGCGCAGCGCCTCCCGCTCGCCGCTGGTGTCGTCGTGCTCGCGACGTTCGCGCTCCTCTTCCTGCTCACCGGCTCGCTCGTCGTGCCGCTCAAGGCGCTCGTGCTCAACCTGCTCACGCTCGCTGCGACGCTCGGCGTGCTCGTCTCCGTGTTCCAGCACGGCGTCGGCGCCTCGCTGCTCGGGTTCGAGCCTTGGGGCGCGCTCGACGTCACGACGCCCCTGCTCATCGGCATGCTCGTGTTCGGCCTGTCCACCGACTACGAGGTGTTCCTCCTCGCGCGCACGGCCGAGGAGTGGCGCGCCCGCACGCCCGGGGAGGACCCGCGCGCCGCCAACGACCGGGCCGTGCTCCGCGGCATCACCGCGACCGGCCCGGTCGTCACGACGGCGGCCGTCGCCATCGGCATCGTGTTCCTCGGCTTCGCGGCGGGCGAGCTCGTCGCGATGAAGGAGGTCGGCGTCGGCATGGCCGTCGCCGTCCTGCTCGACGTGACCGTCGTGCGCGGGCTCCTGCTCCCCGCGACGATGACGCTCCTCGGGCGCTGGAACTGGTGGCCGTGGTGGCGGGACGGTTCCGAGGGTTCCGTCCGGGCGAAGGCTCCGCGGGGGCGCGACGGGTCCTCCATCCGCCGCTCGTCCCTCGCGGCTCCCGCCAGACCCGCCACGACCCGTCACACCCCCGCTCCGCCCTCGCCCTCGGCGTCCAGCTCGCCCTCCGCTCCGCCGAGGTAGAGCCCTGGTGGGCCGAGGTAGAGCCGTGGTGCGTCAGGCGTCGCGCATGACCTCGGTGACGAAGCGGGCGGAGCGTTCGCGGAGGCCGTCGACGCGGAGCTCGACGAACAGCTCGCGCATCGACTCGTCGTCGCCGATCTCGGTGCGGGTCGGGGCGCGGCGCACGTTCTGCGAGCACAGGAACTGCGTGCAGATGAGGGTGCCGACGGTGTTGCCGCGGCGCCCGGCGGCGCCGGCGCGCCGCGCGACGTAGAGGCTGACGTCGTCCGTCACGACGACGTCCTCGCACCACGCGCAGACGGCACGCTTGCGCATGCCGCCCGTCTTGGCGTCGGTGGAGCGCAGCAGGACGCCGCGGGGCTCGCCTTCGACCACGACGACGGCGTACGCCAGCAGCGGCGCCTTGCGGTCGCGCCACCCGAGGTAGTCGAGGCGGTCCCAGTCGAGCGAGTCGAGCTCGGGGAGGGTCGCCTGCGCGGCCTCGCGCTTGGACGCGTTGACGAACGACGCGCGGATCTGCTTCTCGGTCAGGGGAATCATGGGTTCAGGGCTTCCGTGTCGGTACGGTCCCACCCTGCCCGACGGCGTGCCGCGGCGCAGGAGGTCGGCTCACGACGACGCAGGGTCGCCATGGCGCACGACGGCGCCGCTCGGCCGAGCGGGGAGGGTGGGGATGACGGCGTGCCCGCGACCGCCGTCGCCAAGACCTGCTGAGCGCGGGTCGTCGGTCGTCGGGGAGATGACGACGAATGCCCAGCGCTCGACGGGGCGGGGCGCCGGGTCGGCGTCCGGCTGAAGGGCTCAGCGGGTGACGGTGCGGGAGGGGAGGGCGCCCGAGCAGGCCGTCATGGCCACCCCGCAGCCTGCGGTGCCGTGCATCCGCGTCTCCTCGTCCCGTGCGGCGCGCCGTCCGGCGCGACCTGATCCGTGGTCGTGCCGTCCGGCACGACGAACGGCTGCCCTCGGCAACCGTCACCCTCGATGGTGCGCCTCGCACACCGCCGCCGTCAACGTGATTCCGGTCGCGCGGGGACGTCCGGCCGCCCAAACCGGGGTTCCTCCCCAGGATGCGCCCTGCGTGGGGAGCGACCCCGAGCTCGGCACGTGGTCGTGCTCGGTGACCTCCGGCGACGGGGAAGGGACGAAAGACGGCGGGTCCGAAGCGCGCTCGGGCGCGAGACTCGGAGGCTCCGCCACCCGTCGTCGAGGAGGATCCTCCGTGCCCGTCGCGCCGTCACCGTCCGAGACCGCCGCACCCGTGGGGGAGCGCCTGGTGTCCGTCGAGGTGGTGGTGCCGTCCGGGGTGTTCTGGTCAGGCCCGGCGCGCAGCGTCACGGTGCCGTCGGTGTCCGGCACGCTCGGGATCCTCGCGCGGCACCAGCCCGTCGCGGCGACCTTGAAGGCCGGGCGCGTGCGGCTGCGCACGCCCGACCGCCCGACGGCGGAGCTGCGCATCGGCGGCGGCTTCCTCGTGGTCGACGACGACGAGGTGACGATCCTCGCCGACGACGCGACGTGGGTGCAGGCCCGGTAGCCCCTACGCGGGGTCGCTCACCGGACCGAGCTGCACGACGACGACCCGGTGCCCGTCGGGATCGTTGACGTGTGCGAACCGGTCCCCGGACTCGGTGTCGGCGTCGGGGCCGACGAACGGCTCGACCCCTGCGGCGGCGAGCCGCGCGAGGGTCGCGTCGAGGTCGTCGACGTAGAGCACGAGGTTCGGCAGCCCGTGGCGCACGAGGGGCGCGCCGCCGTCGGGGAGCGGGACGAGCCACAGCCCGGGCTCGTCGACGCGGCCGGGGCCGACGTGCAGCAGCGGGAACCCCTCGGTCTCGCCGCGGAACAGCGTCCCGAACCCGAACCCGTCCGCCCAGAACGCGGCGCTCGCGTCGAGGTCACGGCAGAGCAGGACCGTGCGGCCGATCGTCGTCGTCATGCGGCGAGCCTAGGCCGTGCCGCCGACGCCACGCCCGCGCGGCGCCCGACCTCGCGGGCGCACGTGCGCCGTCGGGCATACCGTGGACCGCATGGCGACCGACGGCGGCATCCGCAGGACGATCAGCGACCTCGTGGCGCAGGAGCGCGAGCTCCGCGAGCAGCTCGCGCAGGGGGAGATCACCGGGAGGCAGGAGCACGAGCGGCTGCACGCGATCGAGGTCGAGCTCGACCAGTGCTGGGACCTGCTGCGCCAGCGCGACGCCGCGCGCGAGTTCGGGAGCGACCCGGATGCGGCGACCGTGCGCGACCCCGGTACGGTGGAGAACTACCTGGACTGATCGTCGCCGACGACGACGTCCGGCCCCACGCACCGACCTCAGAAGGAGAACGCCATGACCACGACCAGCGAGCAGGCGGCCGACAGCCCCCTCCCCACCGGGACGGAAGGCCGCGACATCCCCGGGCACGCGGGCGCGCTGGCGCGGTTCGTCGTCTCGTTCGCCCTGTTCGTCGGGGGTCTGGTCCTCATGGGGTCGGGCATGTCCGGCGTCGACGGCGGCGTGTGGCTCTTCGTCGGCGGTCTCCTCGCCGCGACGCTCGCGTTCGCCCTCCCGATGGCGGGGACGGGCACGACCGAGCGCTGACCGACGCGACGCGGAGGCCGGGTTCCGACGGGAACCCGGCCTCCGGCGTGTCCGGGGTCAGCCGAGCGTCGCCCGGACCGCCTGTGCGGCCGCGACGAGGTGCTCGAGCGACGGCACGGTCTCCTCGTAGCGGCGGGTCTTCAGCCCGCAGTCGGGGTTGACCCACACGACCTTCGGGTCGATCGACTTCACCGCGAGCTCCAGCAGCTCGGTGACCTCCTCCGTCGAGGGGACGCGCGGGCTGTGGATGTCGTAGACGCCCGGCCCGATGCCGCGCGCGTACCCGGCGTCGCGCAGCTCGGGCACGATCTCCATGCGCGAGCGTGCCGCCTCGACCGACGTCACGTCGGCGTCGAGGCCGTCGATCGCGCCGATGACCTCGCCGAACTCCGAGTAGCACAGGTGCGTGTGGATCTGCGTCGCCGCCTCCACGCCCGACGTCGCGAGCCGGAACGACCCCACCGACCAGTCGAGGTACGCCGGCTGGTCGGCCTTGCGCAGCGGCAGGAGCTCGCGCAGCGCGGGCTCGTCGACCTGGACGATCCCGATGCCGGCCGCCTCCAGGTCCGCGATCTCGTCGCGCAGCGCGAGGCCGACCTGGTTCGCGGTGTCGCCGAGCGGCTGGTCGTCGCGCACGAACGACCACGCGAGGATCGTCACCGGCCCGGTGAGCATGCCCTTGACCGGCTTCTCGGTGAGCGACGCCGTGTACGACGACCACTCGACCGTGATCGGCGCCGGGCGCGTCACGTCGCCCCACAGGATCGGCGGCCGCACGCAGCGCGACCCGTACGACTGCACCCAGCCGTTCGCGGTGACGGCGAACCCGTCGAGGTGCTCCGCGAAGTACTGCACCATGTCGTTGCGCTCCGGCTCGCCGTGCACGAGCACGTCGAGGCCGAGCTCCTCCTGGAGCGCGACGACGCGCGCGATCTCCTCGCGCATCGCGACCGTGTAGTCGGCGTCGGAGAGGTCGCCCTTGGTCCACTGCGCGCGGGCGCGGCGGATCTCGGGGGTCTGCGGGAACGACCCGATGGTCGTCGTCGGCAGCGGCGGCAGGTTCAGGCGCTCCTGCTGGGCCGCGGCGCGCTCGGCGTAGTCGCCGCGCGCGAAGTCCGCGTCCGTCAGCGCGGCGGCGCGCTCGCGCACCGCGGGCACGACGACGCCGCTCGCCTCCGCGCGCGACGCCACCGCTGCGCGGGACGCCTCGATCTCCTCCGCGACGGCGTCGCGACCCTCGGTCAGCGCGCGGGCGAGCGTCGCGACCTCGCCGACCTTCTGGTCCGCGAACGCGAGCCAGTCGCGCAGGCGCGGGTCGAGCGTCGTGCCCGACGCCGTGCCGGGCTCGGCGAACGTCTCGTCCTCCACGTCGTGCGGCACGTGCAGCAGCGACGTCGACGTGCCGACGGCGACCGCGCCTGCACCGAGGTCGCGTGCGGCATCGAGCACGTCGAGCTTCGTGGACAGGTCGGCACGCCAGATGTTGTGCCCGTCGATCGCCCCGACGACGAGCGTCTTCGACACGAGGTCGTCGTAGAGCGAGCCCGGAAGGTCTGCCCGGACGGCGTCGATCGCGATCGCTTCGACGTCCGTGCCCGCGAGCGTCGCCAGGAAGTCGTGGGTCCCGCCGTCGGCGTCGACCGGCGTCTCCAACCCGCCGAACGGCGTCGCGACGAGGATCGCGGGCCGCGCGTCCTGCGTCGAACCCGGGATCGCTCCCGACCCGGAGGTCTCCGTGGGGAGCGACCCCGGGTTCGGCACGGGGCGGAGGTCGGTCGCGAGGGTGCGGTAGGCCGACTCCACCGCTGCCGCGAGCTCCGTGAACGGCACGTCGACCGAGTCGGTGACGAGGATCGGCTCGTCGAGCTGGACCCAGGGTGCCCCCGCGGCGGCGAGCGCACGCAGCAGGTCGGCGTAGGCGGCGACGACGTCGTCCAGGCGGTCGAGCGGCGAGTACCCGGCGGGCGCGTCGTCGGCGGCCTTGGACAGCGCGAGGAACGTCACGGGCCCGACGACGACGGGCCGCGTCACGACGCCCGCCTCCTTGGCCTCGACGAACTCGCGCACGACGCGGTCGTCGACGAACCGGATCGGGGTGTCCGGGCCGATCTCGGGCACGAGGTAGTGGTAGTTCGTGTCGAACCACTTGGTCATCTCGAGCGGCGCGTCGTCGCCCTGGCCGCGCGCCACGGTGAAGTAGCCCGCGAGGTCGAGGCGGCCGGCGTCGTCGGTGAGCGACGCGAACCGCGACGGGACCGCCCCGAGGGAGGCCGCGACGTCGAGCACCTGGTCGTAGTAGGAGAACGAGCCGGGGACGGACGCGTCGTCGGCGCCGAGGCCGAGGTCGACGAGCCGGCGGACGGTCGCGAGGCGCAGCTCGCGGGCCGTGGCCTCGAGCTCGTCGACCGACGTCTTGCCGGCCCAAAACGCCTCGACGGCCTTCTTGAGCTCGCGGCGGCGCCCGATGCGCGGGTAGCCGAGCACGGTGCCGGCGGGGAAGCTGACCGGGTTCTGGGTAGGGGAGGGTACGGAAGTGGCCATGATCGAAACCTCTTGCTGGTCCGGAGGACCGGTCAGACGGGCGTGCCGTGCGTGGCGGCGCTCGTCGTGGGCAGGGAGGTGCCGGTGACCCACGGCCCGCTGGCCAGGTCCGGGACGAGCGGGGCGGCGGCAGCGCTGGTGCTGCCTCCCGTCCCGGCCGACCCGCCGCCGAGGTGGACACCCTCGAGCAGGTCAAGAGCGGCGCGGTGCTTGTTGAACGTGTACACGTGCAGACCGGGCGTGCCCGCGTCGAGGACGCGCTGCGCGAGGTCCACGGTGTACGCGATCCCGTAGGCGTGCTGCGCCTCCGGGTCGGGCAGGGCGTCGAGCGCGTCCAGCAGGTGCTGAGGCGCGCGCACGCCCGTGAGCTCCTCGACGCGACGGAGCCGCGCAGGCTCCGTCGTGGGCAGCAGCCCGGCGAGGATGGGGATCGTCACGCCGGCCGCGCGGGCCTCGGCGACGAAGTCGGTGTACGACGACGCGTCGTAGAAGAGCTGCGTGATCGCGAAGCTCGCGCCGGCCTGCTGCTTCTGCCACAGGCGGCGCACCTCCTGGGCGCGCGTCGTGCCGGCGGCGGGGTTGCCGTCGCAGAACGTCGCGACGGCGATCGTCAGCGGGCGGGCCGCGCCGCGCAGCGCCGCGGCCGGGTCGGACGCGCAGCGCGACGCCTCGACCTCGCGCAGGAGCGCGACGAGCTCGGTCGACGACCGCACGCCGTCGGGCGCGGGCTGCCAGTCCGGCTGGTCGCGCGGCGGGTCGCCGCGCAGCGCGAGGAAGCTGCGCACGCCCTCGTCGAGGAAGTCGGAGATGACCTCCTCCACGTCCTCGCGCGACGCCCCGACGCACGTGAGGTGCGCGATCGGCAGCACGGGCGTGCCCTGGAGCAGGCGGCCGACGACCTGGCGCGCGGTCGCGCGGTCGGTCCCGGCCGCGCCGTACGTCACCGAGACGAAGTCGGGGTGGGTCGCGACGAGACGCCGCGCCGTCTCCCAGAACTTCGGCGCCGCGTCCGGGCGCCGCGGGGGCATGAGCTCGAACGAGACCGTGGGGCGTGCGGCCCCGCCGTGGGCCTGCCCGACGGCGTCCGCGACGCTCACGACGTCGCTCCGACCGGGGTGCGTGCGTGCGCGACCGCCGTCGGGCACGTGCTGCCCGGACGGTGCGCGAAGGATGCCTCTGAGACCATTAGTCGCTCCATCGACCCTGGCGTTAGCACCTTTGTCCTCGGGAGGCTTCCGTCGGCGGGTTGCTGCGGTGTCGTCGAGCCAGGACTCTCGACCGCTCTGGATGGTTGGCACGATCCTACGGCGCATCCGCCATGCGGTCGAGGGTGCTCGCCTGCTGAGACGCCCGCCCGGTCGAGGCCTCCTTCCTATGATGGGCGGACGGTCACGACCTGTCGCTCGGAGCGCTCAGGAGGATCCGATGAAGCACTCGTCCAAGCCGCGGCACCGCTCCCGAGAGGTCGACGGGGTAGGTATCCACTACCGCGAGGCCGGGGTGCCCTCGTCGACCGCGGTGCTGCTCCTGCACGGCTTCCCCGCCTCGTCCCACTCGTTCCGGGACGTGATGCCGGTGCTCGCCGACCACGCGTACGTCGTCGCCCCCGACCTTCCCGGCTTCGGCTTCTCCGACGCCCTCCCGCCCGAGGAGTACACGTTCGAGCGCCTGACGGACGTGATCGAGGCGCTGGTCACGAGCCTGGGGATCGAGCGCTACGTCCTCTACGTCACCGACTTCGGCACTCCCGTCGGGTACTCGCTGGCGATGCGCGACCCCGGCCACGTGCTGGGACTGGTCGTGCAGAACGGCAACGCCCACGACGCGGGCCTCGGGGACACCTGGGACACGGCCCGGCGTTTCTGGGCCGACCCGACCCCGGAGAACCGGGCGGCGCTCCCGGACTGGCTGACCTTCGAAGGGACCCGGGACCAGTACCTCGCCGGGTCGCCTCCGAGCGTCCAGGAGCTTCATCCGCCCGAGTCGTGGCACCTCGACTGGGGGCGGCTGTCGCGCCCGGGCATGACCGACCTGCAGTTCCGGCTCTTCACCGACTACCGGTCGCACGTCGCACGCTTCCCCGCGATCGCCGCCTACCACCGGCGCCACCAGCCCCCGTGCATGGTCCTCTGGGGCCGCTTCGACACGTTCTTCGACATCCGCGAGGTCGTCGCCTACCACGAGGTCATGGAGACCCTCGCCGTGCACGTCTACGACGCCGGTCACTTCCTGCTCGAGACGCACGCGAGCGAGGTCGCCGCACTCCTCGCCGCCTTCGTCGACGACGCGCTCGACCGGGCGGGGTCCACCGCACGGTGGGCAGCCAGGTCGGCGCGAACCGATGCGCCGGAGGCGCCGGCCCGGGACTAGGGTGAGCCGACCTCTCACCGACACCGAGCGAGCACAGGAGCCCGCCATGTACGCGACCCCGACCCGCCCGATGACGCAGGACGAGCTCGATCGGATCTGCCGCGTGTGGGCCGACTGCGGCAGCGACGACCCCACCGACCGGTGGCTCGAGCTCTGGGACGGCGGCGACGCGGACGACCACCCGGAGCAGCGCGACGCGATCGTCGCGATCGCGCGGGAGGTCGGCCTGGAGACTGCGGTCGAGGACGGCGTGCTGCGCGTGCAGAAGACGCAGCAGCTCCACGACGAGATCGGCGCGCGCTGGATCTGACCAGGTCAGGGCTCCTGCGCTGCAGATCTCACGCTTTCTACGCTACAGATCTCAGGCCGCGCACCGTCGTCAACGGCGCCGGAGCTCCGGGACGTGCAGGCGCCGGAGGAACCGGTCGGTGCGCAGGGGCGGGCCGTGGCGGTCGAGCAGGGACACGACGACGACCGTCGCGGTCGCGATCGGGATGGTCCATGCCGCGGGCTGGGCGAGCAGGGCGCGCACGACGCCGGGGACGCCGTCCGCCGTCGCGCCGGACGAGACCGTCCCGTAGCCCGCGGCGACGAGGGCGGACGAGGCGAGCAGCGCCGTCGCGCACAGGACGGACCCCACGACCATCCCCGCCACCGCGCCGCGCGCGGTGAGGCGGCGCCACCACACGCCCAGCAGGATCACGGGCGACAGCGCGGAGGCGGCGAAGACGAACACCGTCCCGACGCTCGTCACGAGCCCCTGCGGGATGGTGACGAGCGCGAACGCGAGCGGGATGAGCGTGCACGCCACCGCCGACCACCGGAACGACCGCACGGTCCCGCCGAACAGGTCCTGGCTCACGACGCCCGCGAGCGCCACGACGAGCCCCGAGGACGTGCCGAGGAACGCGGCGAACGCTCCGGCGACGACGAGCGCGGCGAGCAGCTCGCCGCCGAGCCCGGGCACGAGGCGGGTCGGCAGGGTGAGGACCACGGTGTCCGCGACCCCGGGCTCGGCGAGGTCGGGAGCGACGACCCGCGCGACGAGCCCGAGCGTGCTCGACACCATGTAGAACACGCTGATCATCACGAGCACGACGACGGTCGTGCGGCGAGCCGAGCCGCCGTCGGGCGAGGTGTAGAAGCGCACGAGGACGTGCGGCAGGCCGGTCGTGCCGAGCAGGAGCGCGAGCAGGAGCGAGACGGTCGCGTACGCGTCGAGGCCGCCGGGTCCGGCGTCGTGGGGGAACACGGCGGCGGGGTCGAACGTGACGATCGCGCCGCCGGGCTCGAACGCCCCGCCGAGCGCCATGAGCACGAACACGAGGGGCAGCGCGAGCGCCGTGAGCTTGACCCAGAACTGGAACGCCTGGACGAACGTGATGGAGCGCATGCCGCCCGCCGCGACGACCGCGCTCACGACGACCGCGATCCCGACCGACCCGACCCACGGCGGGACGGGCGCGACGCTCGTGATGACGAGCGCCGCGCCGTGGAGCTGCGGCACCACGTAGAGCCACCCGATGACGAGCACGAGGACGCTCGTGACGCGGCGCGCGACGACGGAGTCGAGCCGGGCGTGGACGAAGTCGGGGATCGTGTACGCGCCGCTGCGGCGCAGCGGGCCGGCGACGAACAGCAGGACGAGCAGGTAGCCCGCCGCGTACCCGACGGGGAACCAGAACGCCTCCGCGCCGGAGAGCAGCACGAGCCCCGAGAGGCCGAGGAACGTGCCCGCGGACAGGTACTCGCCGCTGATCGCGGACGCGTTCCACACGGGCCGCACCGTGCGCGACGCGACGAAGAAGTCGCTCGTGGTGCGGGAGATGCGCAGGCCGTAGAACCCGATGAGGCCGGTCGCGAGCAGGAGCAGCCCGATCGCGACGAGGGGCAGCGCGCTCACGGGGCGCCCGCCTGGTCGGGGACCGCCTCGTCCGGGCCGCCCTCGGCGGGCCCGGCCGATCCCTCGGCGAGGGCGCGGTACCGGCGCTCGTTGCGCGCCGCCGCGACGGCGAACACGACCGCGAACGCGACGATCACGGGGTAGAAGCCGTACGCGTGCACGAGCCAGGGGAGCGGGACGCCGAGGATCACGACGGCGTCCAGCGCGGGCACCGCGCTCATCGTCACCGTGAGCAGCGCGACGACGGCGAGGAACGAGACCACGCACGCGAGCCCGAGCCGGAGCTGCGCCCGGACGAGGCCGCGCGTGTAGTGGGCTACGTCGTCGTCCGGCTCCTCGGGGCGGCCTCGCGGGGTGCCCGACGGCGGCCCGGCGTCGGGTCGCGCGTCCGTCGACCGGACGCGCACGCGCTCGGCGGGCGGGGTCGGGGCCGACGAGGGGCCCGGGTCGCTCACGACGGCCCCCGGTGCGGGCCGAGCAGCGCCTCGCGCACCGCCGGGACCATGCGGCGGCTCACCGGGACCTCGTGGCCCGCGACGACGAGCGCGGGCTGCGCGCCCCCGAACCGCGCCGCGGTCACGGCCGCGCGGTCCACGAGGTACGACCGGTGGACGCGCAGGAACCCGGCCGGGGCCCACCGCTCCTCCAGGTCGGACAGCGGCTCGCGCACGAGGAACTGCTCGGTGTCCGTCACGAGCCGCGAGTAGTCGCCCTGCGCCTGCACCCATCGCACCGCGCTGCGCCGGACGAGCCGCGTCGTCGTCCCGACCGTCACGACCAGCGTCTCGTCCTCCGGCACGTCGGGTCCCGCACCGGACCCCACGACCGGGGGAGCGGCGCTCGCGGGCGCCGCTCCGGCGTCCGGGGCGGTCCCGCCCGCACGGCCCGCGCGGTCCGCGACGCGCTCCACGACCCGGTCGACGGCGCGCGTCAGGCGCTCGCGGCGCACGGGCTTGAGCACGTAGTCGACCGCCTCGACGTCGAACGCCTCGAGCGCGCGAGCCTCGTCGGCGGTGACGAACACGACGGCCGGGCGGTCGGCGAACCGCGAGAGCGCGCGCGCGAGGTCGAGGCCCGTCAGCCCGGGCATGTGGATGTCGAGGAAGGCCGCGTCGACCGTGCGCGAGGAGAGCTCGCGCAGCGCCTCCGAGCCGGTCGCGACCCCGAGCACGGTCCGCACGCGCGGGTCGCGCCGCAGCAGGGCGACGAGCTCGTCGAGCACGGGCCGCTCGTCGTCGGCGACGAGCACGTCGAGCCCGACGGCGGCCGGGTCCTCGGGCGCCGGGCCCGGGGTCGCTTCGGTGCCGGTCACGGCACGCTCACCTCCGTCTCGTGCAGGGGCTGGGAGCGGGGCACGCGCAGGCGCACGAGCGTGCCCGAGCCGGGGGCGGTCTCGATGTCGAGCGCGTGGTCGTCGCCGTAGAGCTGGCGCACGCGCCGGTCGACGTTGCGCAGCCCCACGTGCTCGCTCCCGCGGGACGTGAGGAGCTCGCGCACGACCGCCGGGTCCATGCCGACGCCGTCGTCCTCGACCGTGATCTCCGTCTGGGTGCCCTCGTCGCGCGCGGTGATGACGATCGTGCCGCCGCGCTCCCGGGGCTCCAGCCCGTGCCGGACCGCGTTCTCGACGAGCGGCTGCACCGACAGGAACGGGATCACGGTGGTCAACGACTCGGGCGCGATCTGGAGGGTCACGGCGAGGCGCTCGCCGAACCGTGCGCGCTCGAGCTCGACGTAGGAGTGGATGGAGCGCAGCTCGTCCGCGAGGGTCGTGAAGTCGCCGCGGCCCCGGAAGGAGTAGCGCGTGAAGTCGGCGAAGTCGAGCACGAGGTCGCGCGCCCGCTCCGGGTCCGTGCTGATGAACGACGCGATGGCGCCGAGCGCGTTGTAGACGAAGTGCGGGCTGATCTGGGCGCGCAGCGCGCGCAGCTCGGCCTGCGCGAGCGCCGTGCGCGACGCCTCCAGCTCGCCGAGCTCGAGCTGGGCCGAGCACCACTGCGCGACCTCGCCCGTCGCGCGCACGAGCGGTGGGCGGACCGTGCCGGCGAACGCGACGACCACGCCCGCGACGCGCCCGCCCGCGACGACTGGCGCCCCGACGGCGTCCGCGACGTCGCCGCCCGCCTCGTCGCCGTTCTTGTGGTCCCGGCTCTCGACGTGGCGGCGACCGGTGGCGAGCACGCGCTCGGCGACCCGGCGCGCGTCGGGCTCGAGGGTCGTGCTGCCGTCGAGCGCGACGGCGCCCTCGGCCGTGACCACGGCGAGCGCCTCGGCGCCGAGGAGCTGGCGCAGGGAGCGTGCCGCGCGGCCGACGTCGTCGCCGTCGAGGCCGCCCCGCAGGTGCGTCGCGGCGCGCGACGCGAGGTGCAGGGTGCGGAACGTGGCGCGGTCCGAGTCGCTCCCGAGCTCGCGCGACCCGCGCGCGAGCCGCCAGGCGAGCACGAGCCCGAGGGTGAGCAGCACGCCCACGGCGAGACCGGCGACGGCGCCGGCGAACACGGGCCCGGACATGCAGTGATCGTATCCAGCGCGGCGTCACCCACCCGGCGGGCCAGATAAGGTTAGGCAGCCCTATCCCATGACGAAGGAACCTCCTGTGCCGATCTCCCGGACCACGTCGAGCCCGCGCGTGCGCCGCAGCGTCACCACCACCGCCCTCGTGCTCGCCGCCGCCCTCCTCGCGGCGTGCTCGTCCGACCCCGAGCCCGCGCCGACCGGTGCGCCGGCGCCGGACGACACCGCGGCGGGGTACGCCGTCGAGCACGCGCGCGGGACAGCCGAGCTCGCGGCGGCGCCGCAGCGCGTCGTGACGCTCGAGCCCGTGGAGACGGACACCGCGGTCGCGCTCGGCGTCGTCCCGGTCGGTGCCGCCGTGCTGAGCGTCGAGGCCGGCGTGCCGGCGTACCTCGGCGAGGACGCGCAGGCGATCGAGGTCGTGGGCACGGTGCCCGAGCCGAGCCTCGAGGCCATCGCCGCGCTCGAGCCGGACCTCATCCTCGGCACGGAGTCGCGCCACGCCGACCTCTACGCCCAGCTCGCGGGGATCGCGCCGACGGTGTTCATGGCGACGCAGACCGACCCCTGGCAGGAGAACGTGCTGCTCGTGGGCCGCGCGCTCGGCCGCGAGACCGACGCCCAGGCCCTGCTGGACGCCTACGACGAGCGGTGCGCCCAGCTCCAGGAGGACTACGACGTCACCGGGACGGCGCAGCTGCTGCGCCCGCGCGACGGCATCGTGTCGGCCTACGGCCCGCGGTCGTTCGCGGGCAGCACGCTCGAGTGCGTCGGGTTCTCGACGCCGGAGCAGGACTGGGGCGAGGACATCTCGGTCGACCTGTCGCCCGAGCGCGTGACAGAGGCCGCCGCCGACCTCGTCCTCGTCTCTGCTGCCGACCCGGCCGACCCGGCCGCGGTCCCGGCCGAGATCCCGCTCAACGCGGGGTCGTTCCCCGACGTGCGTGTCGTCGACCAGTCGTACTGGATCAGCGGCGTCGGGCCGCTCGGTGGGCAGGCCGTCCTCGACGACGTCGAGCAGTTCCTCCAGGACCGTGCCGGGTCCTGACCGGCGGGCCGGGTCCTCGGCCACGGCCGCGAGCACGGCCGGGAGCGCGGCGGGGTGCCGGTTCCACCGGTCGCCCAACGTCCTCTTCCCGACGACGGTCGCGCGCGTGCACGACGTCGGCCCGCGCCTCGTGCGCGTGACCCTCGCCGGCCCGGACCTGGCGGGGTGCGCCGACGTCGGGCTCGACCAGCGCGTGAAGATCCTGCTCCCCGGCCCGGGTGCGGACGAGCTCGCGCGGCGCGCGGGGCTCGCGGTCGAGAGCGTGTGGCGGCGCGAGTGGTCCGCGCTCGACGACGACGTGCGACCGGTGATGCGCTCGTACACGCCTGTGGCCGTGCGGCCGCGGGCCGCCGAGGTGGACCTCGACCTGTACCTGCACGAGCCCGCCGGACCGGCGAGCGCCTGGGCACGCCGCGCGGCGCCCGGGGATCGCGTGCTGCTCTCGGCGCCGCACGCGCGGTACGGCGTGACCGACCACGGCACCCAGTGGGACCCGGGGCTCGACGTCGCGCACGTGCTGCTCGTGGGTGACGAGACCTCGGCGCCCGCGGTGCGCGGCATCCTCGCGAGCCTGGGTCCCGACGTGCGGGCGCACGTGCTCGTGGAGGCCGACGACCCGGCCGACGCGCCGGTCGGCGACGTGCCCGGGACCGTGCGCGTCGAGCACGTGCCTCGGCATCGCCGTGGGGCCGAGCGGGCCGTGCTGGGCGCGGTCCGGGACTGGGCAGCGGAGCACGGCCGGTCGGCGGCCGACGCGGGCACCGGCTTCTACGCGTGGTGCGCGACGGAGAGCGCCACCGTCGCGCGGGTCCGCGGCGAGCTCGTGGCGGCGGGGATCGAGAGGTCGCGCGTGCACGCGCAGGGCTACTGGCACGACCGGTCCCGGCGGGACGGGGTGCTCAGACGATGAGCGCGACCAGGACGACGAACAGCACCACGAGGACGAGGAGCGTGCCGAGCCCGACCAGCAGGCCGAGGGCGACCGGGTGCGCCTGCGGCCAGGGCACGAGCCGCCGGTCGAACGCGCGGAGCTGGGCCGGCGTGACCGGCTGGTGCCAGGGCGTGAGCTGGACGCCGCGGCGCGCGAGGTCGAGCGCGACGGTCGAGAGCTGGTCGCGGTCCCACATCTGCCCGACGAGCAGGAGCAGCCGCTTGGTGGGGCCGAGGACGATGAGGTGGTGCGTCGCCCCGGCCATCCCGAACGCCATGCGGTCCACCGTGACGACGCGGTCGACGTCCGTGACCGTGAACCGCTTCGGTCGGCCCCACCCGTGCACGGTGTACGTCCCGTCGCCCAGGACGATCCGCGCGCGGTCGACCATGCGCCGCGCGATCGCGTACGTCAGCGGGATCATGGACAGCGCGAAGACGAGGAACCCGACGGCGAGGGCCATGTTCCCGCCCGTGATCGCCGCGGGGAGCTGGGCGAGGCCCACGAGCGGCGCGAGGATCGAGATCAGCGTCATGTTGGAGCGCAGCACCTGACGCTTCGCGGCGTCGCTCATGGCCAGCTCGATCACGGGCGGGAACGTCCCACGTCCGGTCGTCGTCGCGTCAGCCACGGCGGAAGAGCTTTCGCCCGGTGGCCGGGTGGAGGGGCGACCCGGCCGCGATCTCGACGGCGTTCGCCCAGACCGGGACGTCGTCGGGGCGCAGCGCCCCGGCGCGGACGGCGCGGTCGCACAGGCCGCGCGCGACGGCGCCGAGGCTCTCGCGGCAGGAGAAGGCGCCGTCGACGAGGGACAGGGCGACGGTCGTTGCGGGAGCCTGGCCCGTTCCCGGGTCGAGGGGCCCGACCGTCGCGACGGCCCGGCCGTGCGAGAAGAGCGCCGTCGCGCGTGGGGTGACCCAGCGCAGCACGTCGAGGTCGTCGAGGAAGAAGGCGCGACCGGCGCCCCCGATCTCCCACAGCGCCGCGCCGGCCTGGTGGGCGGCGTCCGAGGCGCGACGCTTCCAGCGCTGGGAGCCGAACGCCTCGGCGACCCAGCCGGCCGCGGTCGAGGGGTCGGTGGCGAGCACGACCGTGACGGTGGGGATCTGACCCCGCGGCGGGTCGAGCGTGATGGGGACGGGAGGGCGAGCCACGCCCGTCACCGTAGCGGTCGCGGCGGCGCGGTCGTCGACCGGGCCAGGTGCCGAGCACGACCTTGGTGTCGTTGTCGGGCGGATAGCGACACCCAGATCGTGCTCGACGGCGAGCAGGGTCGTGCTCGTCGGCGAGGCGTCGGCCGGCCCGCGGCTCAGCAGCAGCGCGAGCCCGGGTTCGCGTCCTGCTCGGCGTGGCGCATCCGCCAGAACTCGCGCTCGGTCAGCACGACACCGCCCGGGTGCACCGCGCGCTGGTGCGCGGCGTAGGTCGAGTACGCGTCGTCGCCCATGACCTGCCGCACGTACCAGCGGACGGCGCGGAGCCCCGCCACGACGGTCGCGCGGACCGTCGTGGCGGGACCCTGCGAGCCCTGCCGCACCGTCACCGGTGCCCCGTCGCGGCAGGGCGCTTCTCGGGCGGGAGCGCCGCCCACTCCTTCTGGATCTCCTTCTCGGCCTTCGTCGCGAACAGGTCGGCCGGGGCGAAGCGCCGCGAGGCCACGGGCGGGTCCTCGTGGTTCGTGCCGCCGCCGACGCGCAGCGCCTTCGCGGTCACGAGGACCGAGGCGACGATGACGACGATCGCGAGCACGACGAACACGATCGAGAGCGTGCCCTGGACGAACGTGTTGCGGACGACCGCCTCCATCGCCTCGACCGAGCCGGCGGTGCCGAACGACGTCTCGCCGGCGGCGAGCGCGTCCTTGAACGCGTTGTGGTTGGCCCAGTACCCGACCGCGGGGACGGGGGAGAAGATCTTCTCGATCGACGCCCAGATGGTGATGACCGCGGTGAACGCGAGCGGCGCCGCGACGATCCACAGCCAGCGCTGGTAGCTGCGCCCGCGCTTGGCGACGATCGCCAGCACGACGGCGAGCGCGATCGCCGCGAGGAGCTGGTTCGCGATGCCGAAGAGCGGGAAGAACGTGTTGATGCCGCCGAGCGGGTCGGTGACGCCGAGGTAGAGGATGCTGCCCCACCCGGCGACCATGATCGCGGTGCACAACCACACGCCCGGCCGCCACGTCACGTCCCGGAACTTGGGCGCCACGTTGCCGATCGTGTCCTGGAGCATGAACCGCGCGACGCGCGTGCCGGCGTCGACGGCCGTGAGGATGAACAGCGCCTCGAACATGATCGCGAAGTGGTACCAGAAGCCCATCATCGCGGTGCCGCCCACGAGCTGCTGCATGATGTGCGCGAGGCCGAGCGCGAGCGTCGGGGCACCGCCCGTGCGGGACACGATCGACGGTTCACCGACGGCCTCGGCGGTCGACGTGAGCATGTCCGGGGTGAGGTTGACCCCCATGAGGCCGAGCCCGTTGACGAACGCGACCGCGCCCTCGACCGTGCCGCCCGTGGCGGCCGCGGAGGAGTTCATCGCGAAGTAGATCCCGCGGTCGATCGAGATCGCGGCGACGAGCGCCATGATCGCGACGAACGACTCCATGAGCATGCCGCCGTAGCCGATGAAGCGCGTCTGGCGCTCCTTCTCGACGAGCTTGGGCGTGGTACCCGACGCGATGAGCGCGTGGAAGCCGGACAGCGCGCCGCACGCGATGGTGACGAAGAGGAACGGGAACAACGCCCCGGACACGACCGGGCCCGTCTCGCCGCTCGCGAACTCGCTGATCGCGGGCACCGTGATCTCGGGCCGCACGACGATCACCGCGACCGCGAGGACGACGATGACGCCGACCTTCATGAACGTCGAGAGGTAGTCGCGGGGCGCGAGCAGGAGCCACACGGGCAGGACGGCGGCGACGAAGCCGTAGACGATCACGCCGACCGCGATGGTCGTGCGGTCGAGGTGGAAGAGCTCGGCGCCCCACGACGTGTCCGCGATCCAGCCGCCCGCGACGATCGCGGCGAGGAGCAGGACGAACCCGATGATCGAGACCTCGGTGATCTTCCCCGGGCGGATGTAGCGCAGGTAGACGCCCATGAAGAGCGCGATCGGGATCGTCATCGAGACGGAGAAGACGCCCCACGGGCTCTCGCCGAGCGCGTTGACGACCACGAGCGCGAGGATCGCGACGATGATGATCATGATGAGCAGCGACGCGACGATCGCGGCGGTGCCGCCCACGCGGCCCAGCTCCTGGCGCGCCATCTGGCCGATGGTCCGGCCGCCGCGGCGCATGGAGAAGAACAGGACGAGGTAGTCCTGCACCGCGCCCGCGAGCACGACGCCGACGATGATCCAGATCGTGCCCGGCAGGTAGCCCATCTGCGCGGCGAGCACCGGGCCGACGAGCGGGCCCGCGCCGGCGATCGCGGCGAAGTGGTGGCCGAACAGCACGTGGCGGTCGGTCGGGACGTAGTCCTTGCCGTCCTCGCGCACCTCGGCCGGGGTCGCCCGGCGGTCGTCGGGGCGCGTGATGTAGCGCTCGATGACCTTGGAGTAGAAGCGGTACCCGATGAGGTAGGTGCAGACGGCCGCGAACACGAACCAGATCGCGTTGACGGTCTCGCCGCGGACGACCGCGAGCATCACCCAGGCGACGCCGCCGAGCAGCGAGATCGCGGCCCACAGGGCGATCTTCTGCGGCGTCCAGCGGGTCCGCGTCTGCGCCCCGGGGACGGAGTCGGGCACTGCGGTGGGGGGCAGCGACGGGTCCGGCGTGATCTCCGGCTCGTCGGGGGCGGCGTTCCGCGCCGCGCGGGTGTCTGTCGTCATCGAGCCTCTCCAGGGTCGCGTCGTTGCGGTCCGACCACGGAAGGCTAGGGAGGCCGCGAGGGGGTGATCCAGGTCACGTCGACCGGCGGTCGAGGTGTGCGACGAACGGTGGCCCGCGTGCGACGAACGGCACGACGCCGGACTGCTGCCGGACGCCGGGCGCGCCGTGGCGCGCCGGGTTAGCGTCGGGTGACGACCCGCGCCCCGAGCCCGCAGGAGTGTCCGTGCCCACGTCCCCCCGCTCCCTCGACCGCGCCTCCGTGGCGGCCGTGCTCGCGCTGACGGTCGTGCTCGCCGTCCTGGCGGCCGTCGCCGTCACGGGTGGCCGCGCCGCCGCGGCGCAGGCCGAGACCGGTCGCCTCTCGCTCTTCAAGCGGATCGAGAACCTCGACACGGGATCCTCAGAGGGACGCCGCGAGCTGTGGACGATGCACGCGGTGAACGTCACCACGGGCGCGACGATCGAGGGCGACGGGCTCAACGGCGTGCAGTCGCTCGAGGTCCCGGCGGGGACCTACCGCATCTCCGAGTCGGGCGGCGTGTCCGGCTACCGGTTCCAGAACTGGAACTGCGGCGGGGCGGACATCCTCGACCCGACGCCCGAGGTCGTCGTGCCTCCCGGCGGTTCGGTGCAGTGCACGGTCGACAACGAGGCGGTCCGCCCGAGCCTGACGCTCGTCAAGGAGGTCGAGGGCGGCACGGCGTCGCCGGCCGACTGGACGCTGCGCGCGCAGGGGCCCGAGTCTGTGGCCGGGCCGTCCGGCAGCCCCGCGGTGACGGGCGTGCCGATGCGGGTCGGGCAGTACACGCTGTCGGAGGAGGGCGGCCCGGCCGGGTACCGGAGCGAGGGCTGGACGTGCGACGGCGCCCCGCTGTCGGGGGACGTCGTCACCCTCGACCTGGGGCGGTCGGTCACGTGCACGGTCCGCAACGTGTCGGGCGCGGGCGGTGGGGCGGAGCCGACGCTCACGCTCGTCAAGAAGGTCGTCGGCGGCCCGGCCGGCGCCGAGGACTGGACGCTCAGCGCGACCGGGCCGCAGGCGGTCTCGGGCGTGACCGGCGACCCGGAGGTGACGGCGGCAGGCGTCGCGCCCGGCGAGTACGCGCTCGGGGAGCAGGGACCCGTCGGCTACGCGGGTGCGTGGTCCTGCACGGGCGCCGCGGCGGGCGACGGAGCCGGCGGGAGCGTGACGATCGCCCCGGCCGAGCACGTCACGTGCACCGCGACCAACACGTGGCAGGGCGGGATCCTCACGCTCGTCAAGGAGATCGAGGGCACGACGGCGGCCGTCCCCGCGGACTGGACCCTCACCGCGGCGGGCGAGGGCACCACCGTCTCGGGGTCGAGCGGCTCGCCGGATGTCACCGGCGTGGACGTCCCGCCCGGTGACTACGCGCTCTCCGAGGCGGGTTGGACGGGGTTCGACCCGGGACCGTGGCAGTGCACAGGCGGCACGCTCGACGGCTCGGTCGTCAGCGTCGAGCCCGGCGCGACGGTCGTGTGCACGGTGACGAACGCCGTCGTGCTGCCGCACCTCACGCTGGCCAAGGAGGTCCAGGGTGGGCCGACCGTGCCCGCCGACTGGTCGCTCGCGGCGACGGGGCCGCAGGCCGGGGGTGGGACGGCCACGATCACGGGCCCGTCCGGCGGGGTCGAGGTGTCCCACGTGCACGTGGGCGCCGGTGAGCACACGCTCGCAGAGCTCACGACCCTGCCCGACCACGAGTCGGGGGAGTGGGTGTGCGAGGGGGCGACCGGCCAGGCGGGAGACGTCGTGACGATCGCGCCGGACGACGACGTGGTCTGCACGGTGACGAACACCTACGTCGGCTCGACGCTCACGCTCGTCAAGGACGTCGTGGGCGGGTCCGCCGACCCGGCCGCGTGGACCCTCACCGCGACCGACGCGGCCGGGGACGCGGTCGTCGAGGGCGCGAGCGGGACCCCCGCGACGACGCAGCGCCACCTGCCCGCCGGCGACTACGAGCTCGCCGAGACGGGAGGGTTCGGCGGGTACGACAGCGAGGGGTGGTCGTGCACGGGAGACGCGACGCTCACGGGTTCGACGGTGTCGCTGCCCGCGGGCGGCGTCGCGACGTGCACGGTGACCAACGTCGCGCTGCTCCCGCACCTCACGCTCGTCAAGGAGCTCGACGACCGCGGGTTCACCGGCGAGGTCGCCGCCACGGAGTGGACGCTCTCCGCCGAGGGCGCCGGGCTGTCGGCCTCGGGCCCGACCGCGAGCGCCGCCGTCTCGCACGTGAGCGTCGAGCCCGGACGGTATGCCCTCGCGGAGAGCGGCGGACCCGAGGGGTGGACCTCGCTCGGCTGGAGCTGCGAGGGTGCGCGCGTGGCGGGGTCCACGGTGATCGTCCCCGCGGGCGCCGACGTCGTGTGCACGGTGACGAACCACTGGCTCGCCGGCACGCTGACGCTCCACAAGGAGGTCGTCGACGACGCGGCCCCGGCCGACGACTGGGAGCTCACGGCCGCAGGACCGACCCCGCTGTCGGGTCACGACGGCAGCCCCGACGTGACCACCGTCCCCGTCGCCGAGGGCGCCTACGACCTCTCGGAGTCGGACAGCGAGTGGGACTACGACCAGATCGCGTGGGCCTGCGACGGCGGCGAGCTGGTCGACGACACGGTCCGGGTCGGGGACGGTGCCGACGTCACGTGCACCGTCACCAACACGGTCACCGGCCCGACGACGCCCACCGAGCCTGGCGAGACGTCGCCGCCCACGGACGGGCCGACGTCGGACGTGCCCGGGCCGGACGCGACCCCCACGTCCGGTGCGACCACCGGCGGGGAGGACCTCGCCACGACCGGCTCGGCCGTCACGGGGCTGCTCGCCACGGCGCTCGCGGCCCTCGTGCTGGGCGGTGTCCTGCTCGCGCTGCGACGGCGCCGCGCGCGTGACGACGCGGGCTGACGCGGGCTGACCGCACCGAGGCCTGCGTGCCGCGGTCGCCGCGCGCGACCGCGCCGTGCGGGCTACGGTCCTGAGGTGGCCGACGAGGAAGCGGACAGCGAGGGCGGCCGGTCGTGGCGCGAGACCGTGACCGTGGTGCTGCTCGCGGTGACGGCCGTCCTCACGGCGTGGAGCGGGTTCGAGGCGAGCAAGTGGGGCGGCGAGATGTCGATCGCGTTCTCGCGCGCGTCGACCCAGCGCATCGAGGCCTCGACGGAGCGCGCGCACGCCGACACCGCCCGGTCCATCGACCTCCAGGTGTTCAGCCTGTGGCTCGAGGCGTACGCGACCGGGGACACGGAGCTGGAGGAGTTCACGCGCGCGCGCTTCACGCCCCACTTCCAGCCCGCGTTCGACGAGTGGCTCGCCTCGCGCCCTCTCCGGAACCCCGACGCCGCCCCGAGCCCGTTCGCGCTCGACGCCTACGTCCCGCCGGGTGCGGTCGAGGCGGTCGAGGCCGACGAGCGGGCCGACGCCCTCTTCGCGCAGGCGCTCGTCAACAACCAGCGGGGCGACAACTACACGCTGACCACCGTGCTCTTCGCGCTCGTGCTGTTCTTCGGCGCGTTCGCCGGTCGGTTCCGCTCGGAGCGCGCCTCCTGGGCCATGGTCGGCCTCGCGTGCGTGGTCCTCGTGGTCGGCATCGTCTTCCTGGCGACCTTTCCCAAGATCATCTGACGCCGCGGTCCTCAGGCACCGGTGGGCCTCGTAGCCTGGGGCGATGCAGACCTTGACGACGCCACGGCTCATCCTCCGCCCGTGGCAGCCCGACGACGCCGACGCCGTCCTCGACATCTACTCCCGCTGGGACGTCATGCGGTTCATCGGCGTGACGCCGCGCGTCCTGGAGCACCGGGACGAGGCGCTGGAGCGGGTCGAGCGCTGGGTCGCCGCCGACGACGGCACGCACGGGGTGTGGGCCGTCGTCCCGCGCGAGGGGGAGGGCACGGGCCTGCCCGACGCCGCGCCCGTGGGGACCATCCTGCTCAAGCTCATCCCGGCGTCGGGCACGGGCGACCCGTTGCAGCCCTCGGACGACACGGAGATCGGGTGGCACTTCCACCCCGACGTGTGGGGCCGCGGGTACGCGACCGAGGCGGCCTCCGCGGTGCTCGCGCACGCGTTCGAGCGCGGGCTCGACCGCGTCGTCGCCGTGACGCACGTCGACAACGCCGCCTCCCAGGCGGTGTGCCGCCGGATCGGCATGACCCACCGCGGCACCACCGACGCGTACTACGACACCACGTGCGAGCTGTTCGAGGTGACCGCGCCCTGACGGGAGCGCGCCGTCAGGGCACCCGCGTGAGACGCCGGACCGCGCCGAGGACGTCGACGTCGTCGTGCGGCTCGGTGTCGAGCGCGCGGTGGATGGTCATGCCCTCGATGAACGCGTCGAGCACGCGGCACGTCGCGGGGTCGAAGTGGCGCCCGAGGGCGTCCCGGCTGCGACGCATCCAGTCGTTCGTGAGCGTCCGGTACGCGGGGTCGCGCGCCGCGAGCGTGTAGAGCTCGTGCGACAGGACGAGGTCGCGCTGGGTCGCGAACACGTCGTGCGTGATGAGCGTCGTGACCGCCTGCACGGCCTCCTCGGGCGTGCGCGCGTCGCTCATGCGGCGCTCGAACTGGGCGGCGGCGTCGCGCGTGAACCGGCCGAACGCCTCGCGCAGCAGCTCGTCCATCCCGGCGAAGTGGTACGTCATCGACCCCAGCGGGACGTCCGCCGCGGCCGCGACGCGCCGGTGCGACGTGCCCGCGACGCCGTGCTCGGCGACGACGTCGAGGCACGCGTCGATGATGCGGTCGCGCCGCTCGGGGTCGTGGCGGCGGGCGCGGGGCGTCGGCCCGGTCGGGTCCGCGGGGGCGCTCATGGTCAGATGTTCTCGCGGATCACCCGGGCCGGGTTGCCCACCGCGACGACGTTCGCAGGCAGGTCGCGCGTCACGACGGAGCCCGCGCCCACCACGGTGTTGTCGCCGATCGTCACGCCCGGGCACACGATCACGCCGCCGCCGAGCCACACGTTGTCGCCGAGCGTGATGGGCTCCGCCGCCTCGAGCTTGTCGCGCCGGGGCTGCGGGTCGACGGGGTGGGTCGGGGTGAGGAGCTGGACGTTCGGCCCGATGAGGCAGTCGTCGCCGATCGTGATCGCCGCGACGTCGAGCGCGGTGAGCCCGGAGTTCACGAACGTCCGGTCGCCGAGGTGCACGTTGCTGCCGAAGTCCACCGCGAGGGGCGGCTTGACCCACGACCCCTCGCCGAGCGACCCGAGCAGGTCGGCGAGGATCTCGCGGGCGCGCGTGTCGTCGCCGTCGCCGTCGAGGACGGCGCGGTGGAACGCGTCGACGAGGCGCAGGCCGCGCTGGACGCCGCGCGCGATCTCCGGGTCGTCGGCGACGTACAGGTCGCCCGCGGCCATGCGCTCGTAGCTCGTGCGGTCGTCGCCGGCGAAGTAGTCGGTGGTCATGCGGTGGTGGCCTCCTCGGGCGCGGGGGTCGTGCGACGGTCGGGGTCATCATGCCGGTTGGCGGCGTCCGGCCGACCCGGGGGCCGGCGCGGGGCGAGGACGCCGGCCAGGAGCACGACGACGAGGCCCGCGAGCGGCAGGACGAGCAGCCCGGTGCGCAGGCTCGTGGCGTCGGCGACGAGCCCGACGATCGGCGGGGACAGGAGGAACCCGAGCCGCATGAGCCACGAGACGAGGGTGAGGCCGGTCCCCGCGCGCAGGCCCGGGAGCTCGTCGGCCTGTTGCATCGCGGCCGGGACGAGGGTCGCGACGCCGAACCCGGCCGCGGCGAAACCGGCGATCGTGCCCGGGACGGACGGGAACGCGAGCGCGAGCCCGGTACCGAGCAGCACGAGCGCGCCGCCGGTCCGGGCGACGGCGCGCTGCCCGAACCGGTCGACGAGGCGGTCGCCCACGAGGCGCCCGACGAACTGCGCGCCGACGAGCGCGACGAACCCCGCCGCGGCGATCGTCGCCGGGGCACCGAGCGAGCCGGAGAGGTAGACCGCCGCCCACGTGCTGCCCGCGTCCTCGACGAGGGTCCCCGCGACGGCCACCAGGACGAGCGCGGCGAGGACGGCGGCCGTGCGGGCGCGGGAGGTGCGCGCCAGCGCTGCGGCGCCGGCCCCCGAGAGGGCTGTGCCGGCGGGGGCGCCGGGCGAGGCGCTCGCCTCGGCCTCCGTCGCGGCGGCGTCGGACGCCTCGCCGTCGAGCCCCGGGAGGCACCAGCGCAGCGCGACGAGCGCGACGACCGCGAACAGGCTGCCCGTGATCGCGAGGTGCACGCCGAGCGGGAGGTCGAGGGCGATCGCGGCGGCGGCCATGCCGCCGCCGACCACGGCGCCGACCGACCACAGCGCATGGAAGCCGTTGATGATCGAGCGGCCGTAGCGGCGCTGCACGCGCAGGCCGTGGGCGTTCTGCGCGACGTCGGTGAACGCGTCCATCGCTCCCGCCGCGAACAGCGCGACGACGAGCAGCGGCAGGGCGGGCGCGAGGCCCGCGAGCAGCAGCCCGGTCGCCGTGAGCACGGTGCCGGCGACCGCGACGCGCGCCGACCCGAACCGGCGCACGAGCGCCGCCGCGGCGAGCCCCGCCGTGATGGCCCCTGCCGGGAACGCGGCGACGGCGAGCCCGTACGTGGCGTTGCCCAGGTCGAGCCCGGCCTTGATCTCGGGGTAGCGCGGCACGAGGTTCGCGAACAGCGCGCCGTTCGTGAGGAACAGCGCGGCGACGGCGACCCGCGCCCGCCGGACGTCCGGCGCCGGGCGCGCGAGGGTGGGAGACGGCATGCGGACGATCGTACACACCGTATGTACGAACGTACATACGGCCCGGGTCAGTGTCGGTCCACCTCGCGGACGAAGCGCACCAGCACGTCGGCCATCGCCGCCGGATCCCACGAGTGGAAGGCGCCTTCGACCTCGCGGACCTCGCCGTGCGGGACCGCCGCGACGACCTTCCACGCGGAGACGGGCATCTCGGGGAACGTGGCCGTCCCGTAGGTCGCGAGCACCGGCACGTCCACGGTCGCGAGCGTGCCGTCCTCGAGCGCCGTCGTCGCCCAGACGAGGGACTCGCCGTCGGCGCGCTGGCTGCGGGAGCCGCGCGCGAGCTGCTCGAAGTCGGGGGAGCGGCGCATCCCGTCGAGCCACTCGGGCGGCATGTCCTTCATGTACTGCTCGGTCGCGCCGACGTAGTCCTCGGCGTCGAGCCTGCGCTCGAACTCGTCGATCCACTCCTTCGTCGCGGCCGCGTCGTCGCCGAGCGGCGCCTCCCACAGCACGAGGCCGGTGACGGGCAGCCCCGCGTGCGCGGCGGCGAGGGCGATGGTGCAGCCCGACGAGTGCCCGCACAGCACGGCACCTCGGCCCGACCCGCCGTCCGCCACGGCGATCGCCGCCGCGACGGCGGCCAGCTCGCGCTCGAGGTCCAGCACGCCGTCGGCCGGGCTCTCGCCGCGCCCGAGGCGGTCGTGGACGACCGTCGTCACGCCCTGCGCGGAGACGCGCTCGGCCGTCTCGGTGGTGATCGGGTCGATCGCACGGAACGGGCCCGCGCCGGCGACGAACACGAGGCCGGGGCCCTCGCCGCGGAGGTCGTAGGTGACGGTGTCTCCTCGGGCGGTGAGGACGTGGCTCGTCGTGACGGGGTCGGTCATGGCTGCTCCCTCGGCTCGGTGCGGCGGCCGCCGTCGGGCCGCCACCGAGGACGACCGGCACCGAGCGCGGGACTCATCGACGCGGGCTCTCCCTGCTGTTCGGCGGGGCGGCGCGGCGGGCAGCACCTAGGCTGGCGGGCATGGACACCGAGGAGCGCCTGGCCGTCTTCATCGACTACGAGAACCTCGCGCTCGGGGCGCGCGAGCACCTGGGCGGCATGACGTTCGACTTCGGCCCGATCGCCGACGCGCTCGCCGTGCGCGGGCGCGTCGTCGTGCGGCGCGCGTACGCGGACTGGTCGTACTTCGACGAGGACCGGCGCTCGCTCACGCGGCACCAGGTCGAGCTCATCGAGATGCCCCAGCGCATGGGGGCGTCGCGCAAGAACGCGGCCGACATCAAGATGGTCGTCGACGCGATCGAGATGGCGTTCGAGCGCGACTACATCTCGACGTTCGTCATGTGCACGGGGGACAGCGACTTCTCCCCGCTCGTCCACAAGCTGCGCGAGCTCAACAAGCGCGTCATCGGCGTGGGCGTCGAGAAGTCGACGTCCCGCCTCCTGCCGCCCGCGTGCGACGAGTTCCTCTTCTACGACCGGCTCGAGGGCGTCGACGTCCCGGACGAGCCGGAGCCCCGCTCGGTCCGCGGCTCGCGCACGTCCGGCGCGACGGCGTCGGGCGGGGCCAAGGCGAAGCGTTCCGGCGGGCGCACGTCCGGGCGGCGCAAGGCGACCGAGATCGCCGAGCCGGAGGTCGAGACCCCGGCCGCGGCGGCGCTCGCGGAGCTCGGCGAGGCCGTCGGGCGCTCGTCCCGGCGGGGCGAGCCCGTCGTGACCGAGAACGCCGAGGTCGACGGCGAGACGACGCCCGTCGAGCAGCCCGCCGACGAGCCCGCGCTCGCCGCGTCCGCCCCCGAGGCCGACGACGACGCGCCGACGGGCGAGGACGTCCCCATGGAGGTGCGCGTCGCGCAGACGCTCGCCGACCTCGAGGCCTCGACGAGCGGACCCGTCACCGCGTCAGTGCTCAAGCGCACGCTCCTGCGCAAGGACCCGACGTTCAGCGAGGCCGACTACGGGTTCCGCAACTTCGGCGAGTTCCTGAGGTTCCTCGCCGACCGGAGCTTCGTGGAGCTCGCGCCGGGACCCGCGACGGGCGACCCGGAGGTGTCGCTGCCCGCGCAGGGCGACACGGACCAGGCGTTCGCGCTCGTGCGCGACGTGGTCCGCGAGGAGGGCGGCTCGACGGTCCTGTCCGGGCTGAAGAACGCGATCCGCAAGAAGCGCCCCGACTTCAGCGAGAAGGCGCTCGGGTACCGCGGCTTCCTGCAGTTCTGCAAGGCGGCGCAGGCCGCGGGCGCCGTCGACCTCGCCTGGGACGACGACGCCGACGACTACCGCGTGTCGGTCGCCTGAGGCTGCGCCGGACGAAGGCCCGGGCGCCGGTCTCCCGGCGCCCGGGCCTCGGTGTCGAGGCCTGACGTCCGGGCCTGGACGTCAGGCGCGGGTCAGCGCCCGACGAAGGCGAGCAGCGCCTCGTTGACCTCGGCCGCGTGCGTCACGAGGAGGCCGTGGGGCGCGCCCTCGACCTCGACGTACTCGGCGTCCGGGACGAGCTCGCGGAAGCGGCGCCCGGTGGCGTCGATCGGGAGGATGTTGTCCTTCGTGCCGTGGAGGATGAGCGTCGGCTTGCCGGCCGCGCGGACCGCCTCGACGTCGGACCGGAAGTCCTCGATCCACGTGGGCACGACGGCGTACGCGGCGACGGGGGCGGACCCGATCGCGGTGATCCAGCTCGCGCGCACGGTGTCCTCGCTGATGCGCTTCCCGAGGTTCTCGTCGAGGTTGTAGAAGTTCTTGTAGAAGTCGGTGTACCAGGCGTACCGGTCGGCGCGGGCCGCCTCGACGATCCCGTCGAACACGGACTGGGGGACGCCCTCCGGGTTGTCGTCGCGCTGGACGAGGAACGGCTCGAGCGACGCGAGGAACGCGAGCTTGGCGACGCGCTCGTGCCCGTGGTTGTGGACGTAGCGGGCGAGCTCGCCCGTGCCCATGGAGAACCCGACGAGGATCACGTCGCGCAGGTCGAGCGTCTCGAGGACGGTGTTCAGGTCGGCCGCGAACGTGTCGTAGTCGTACCCGCTGCCGACCTTGCTCGATGCGCCGAACCCGCGGCGGTCGTAGGTGATCACGCGGTAGCCGGCGTCCAGGAGCTCGCGCTTCTGGAGCTCCCAGCTGTGCCCGTCGAGGGGGTAGCCGTGGATGAGGACGACCGGCTGCCCGGCGCCCTGGTCCTCGTAGTAGAGCTCGATGTCGGTGGAGTTCTCCTGGCCGACGGTGATGTACCCCATGGTCGTGCTCCCTTCGCGGAGGGGGAGAACGGTCGTTCTCCCCGTTGGTCGCTACACTAGAGAACGATGGTTCTCACCGCAAGTGGTGCGACGTGAACAGGAGATGACGATGCTCGACGACGCGAGCGCACGCGCGGCGGTCGTGGCCGCCGCCGACCGGCTGTTCTACGCGCGGGGCGTCCAGTCCGTGGGGATGGACGCGGTCCGCACCGAGGCCGGGGTGTCGCTCAAGCGCATCTACTCGCTCTTCCCGTCCAAGGACGACCTCGTCGTCGCCGTGCTGCGGCACCGCACCGAGCAGTGGGACGCGGGGATCGCGCGCGCCGCGGCCGGAGCGACCACGCCCCGCGGCCGGCTGCTCGCCGTGTTCGACTTCCTCGACGCGTGGTTCCGCGAGGACGGGTTCCGCGGGTGCGCGTTCATCAACTCGTTCGGCGAGCTCGGTGCGACCTCGCCCGCCGTCGCAGCGGCCGTGCGCGAGCACAAGGAGTCGTTCCAGCGGTACGCGCGCGGTGTCGTGCGCGAGGCGGGGCTGCCCGACGACGTCGCGCTCCAGGTCGTGCTGCTCGCCGAGGGCGCACAGACGACGGCGGCCATCACGCAGGACGTCGACGTCGCCCGCCAGGCCCGCCGCGCGGCGGAGGCGATCCTCGACGCGGCGGTCCCGGCGACGGCCTGACCCGGGCAGGCTCGCGCGCCGGGCGCCGTCGGCGCCGTCCCCGTCCCGCTGTCGGTTCGCCGGCGATGTGGGAGCGATCCCACGACACGCCGAGAGAGCGCTTGCTCGGTGTCGTCCCGCCACCGTAGGTTCGCGGACGGAGGGCCGAGGAACGGCCCCCGCCCGGTGCAGAGTCGCGCCGAGAGCACGTCGCGCACCGTGGCGAGACGCAGGCGGCACCGCCGCCGGACTGGAGGATCGATGGACCTCGCACGTCAGCGCTCCCTGCCCACCACCCCGCTTGGCGACCCACCCAGGACCCGGGACCGCACCGCCTCCCGCACGCGCCGCCGGGCCACGAGCGCCGTCGTCGCTGCGCTCACCGCCGCCGCGGCGGCGCTCGCCGTGACCGTCCCGGCGACGTCGGCCGCGGCCGCGCCGGGCGACATCGTCTGGTCGGACGAGTTCGACGGCGCCGCCGGCTCGGCCCCGAGCTCCGCTCGCTGGAACCACGAGACCGGTGCCGGGGGCTGGGGCAACGCCGAGCTCCAGAACTACACGACCTCCCGCGCGAACTCGGCGCTCGACGGCCAGGGCCACCTCGTCATCACCGCGCGCCGTGAGACGGACGGGTCGTACACGTCCGCGCGCCTGACGACCCAGGGGAAGTACCAGCCGCAGTACGGGCGCGTCGAGGCGCGCATCCAGATCCCGCGCGGCCAGGGCATCTGGCCCGCGTTCTGGATGCTCGGCGGCAACCTCCCGGGGGTGGGCTGGCCGACGTCGGGCGAGATCGACGTCATGGAGAACGTCGGCTTCGAGCCGCACCGCGTGCACGGCACGGTGCACGGGCCGGGGTACTCCGGCGGCGCCGGCATCACGGGCATGTACCAGCACCCGCAGGGCTGGTCGTTCGCCGACGACTTCCACACCTTCGCCGTGGACTGGAAGCCCGGCGAGATCACGTGGTTCGTGGACGGCCAGCAGTTCCACCGCGTGACGCGCGCGAGCATCGGCGCGAACGCGTGGGTGTTCGACCAGCCGTTCTTCCTCATCCTCAACGTCGCCGTCGGCGGGCAGTGGCCCGGGTACCCCGACGGCACGACCCAGTTCCCCCAGCAGATGAAGGTGGACTACGTCCGGGTCTACGACAACGGCTCAGGAACCTCGAACCCGCCGAACCCCGGCGGCAGCCTCCCGACCGGGACCGGGACCATCCGGATCGCGAACGGGTACTGCCTCGACGTCCCGTGGGGCCAGACGCACGACGGCAACCGCGTGCAGATCGTCCCGTGCAACGGCAACGTCGCCCAGTCGTGGACGCGGGGGAGCGACGGGACGATCAGGGCGCTCGGCAAGTGCCTCGACGTGAGCGGCAGCGGCACCGCCAACGGGACGGTGGTCCAGCTCTGGACGTGCAACGGCACGAACGCGCAGAGATGGGCCTACGACGCGGGGTCGAAGACGCTGCGCAACCCGCAGTCGGGCAGGTGCCTGGACGCCGAGGGCGGCAACCCGCTCTACGAGGGCCAGCGGTTCGTGATCTGGGACTGCCACGGGTCGACCAACCAGCAGTGGACCTTCTGACCCGTCCGCAGCCGAGCGATGCGTCCGTGTCCGAGCGCTGCGTCCCCGGACGCATCTCTCGCGCACGGACGCATCGCTCGCCCGGCGAGTCATCCGCCGGCGCGTTCCTCCGTCGGCGGGGGCGCGGACTCGCCGGCCTCCGCGGGGCGTGGGCCCAGCCGGCTCGCGACCATGGGGAGCACGATCACGGACAGCACGCCCGCACCGACGAGCGCCGCGCCGACGCGCGACGTCATCGCCCCCTGCTCGACCGCGATCTCCGTGAGCGCGACGAGCAGCGGCAGCGCCGTGGCCGCGTAGAGCGCGGTCTGGACGCGCTCGACGGACGGCAGCTCGCGCCGGAACCACAGGAGCACCGGCCCGCCCCGCACGACCACCATGAGCACGAAGAACGTCAGTGGCAGCAGCGGCGACGCGACGATGGAGTCGATGTCCAGGCCCATGCCGGAGCTGACGAAGAACACGGGCACGAACACGCCCCACGCGACGGCGTCGAGCTTCTTCTCCAGCGCCTCGACGTCGCCCGGCGCCCAGCGTCGCAGCACCATGCCGCCGACGAACGCGCCCAGCACCGCGTCGAACCCGAGCCCCGCGGCGAGCGCGAGCAGCGTGACGAGCAGCAGCACCGTGAGGCGCAGAGTGCTCTGGCCCGTCCCGTGCTCCGCGGCACTGAAGAGGCGGTCGCCGCCGAGCGCCTTGATGCGCCCCAACCGGCCCGGGAGCGCGGAGAGCGCCACGGCGACGACGGCGAACAGGACGAGCAGGATCGCCGCGACCCCGCTCTCGCGCGTCCCGAGCAGCACGGCCATCGCGACGATCGGACCGAGCTCGCCGACCGCCCCGACCACCAGCACCGCGCGGCCGAGGCGCGAGCCGAGCTGACCGCCGTCGCGCAGGATCGGGAGCACCACGCCGAGCGCCGTCGTCGTGAGCGCGATCGCCCCCGCCGCGACGGCGTGCGGCGAGTCGTGACCCACGACCACGAGGACGAGCAGCGCCCCGACGACGAGCGACGTCAGCCACGCCGCGCCGGCGCGTCGCCCCACGCGCTCGCGCAGCAGGCTCGGCTCGAGCTCGTACCCGGCGAGGAGGAACAGGAAGCCCATGCCGAGGTCGGAGAGGAGCGTGACGTCGTCGGGCGTCGCGAGGTCGAGCGCGGCCGGACCGATGAGGATGCCGCCGAGCAGCAGCACGACGACCTGCGGGACGCGCGACCGCACCGGCATGAGGCCCGCGAGCAGCGGCGCGAGCAGCGCGACGACGAACACCGGGACGAGCGGGGCGTAGACGTTCACGGTCGGGTCTCCGGGTGTCGGCGGGCGGCGGGTCCCAGGATCCCGCAGCGCCGCAGGTCGCGCGCGGCGGAGGTCCGCGTCGTCGTCCGCCGGGGTTGACGGTCCGTCACGGCCCGGCCTACGGTCGGCCCAGCCGCGGTTCCCGCGGCACCTGGATCGGCAGACAGGACCACTGAGCCGGCGCACCGTGGCGCCGGAGCCGCGCCTCGGTGAGCACGAGCCACCAGGAGGCACCATGACCAGCACCCGCACCTGGGTCCGTGACCCGCTCGGCGTCTTCACCGCGGACGACTCCCCGGACGCGCCCGACGCGCGCGGCGGCATCGTCGTCGAGGACGGGGTGATCACCGAGGTCGTCGCGGCGGGCGCGCGGCCGTCCGCCCCGGTCGACGCGACGTTCGACGCGTCCCAGCACGTGCTCACGCCCGGGCTGATCAACACGCACCACCACTTCTACCAGACGCTCACGCGCGCCTGGGGGCCGGTCGCCGACGCCCCGCTCTTCCCCTGGCTCCAGCGCCTCTACCCGGTGTGGGCGCGCCTGACCCCGCGCGACCACGAGCTCGCGACGACGGTCGCGCTCGCCGAGCTGCTGCTCTCCGGCTGCACGACGGCGGCCGACCACCACTACGTCTTCCCGGCCGGTCTCGACGACGCGATCGACCTCCAGGTCGCGGCGGTCCAGCGGCTCGGGATGCGCGCGACCCTCACGCGCGGGTCCATGACGCTCGGCCAGGACGACGGCGGCCTGCCGCCGCAGTCGGTCGTGCAGAGCCTGGACGTGATCCTCGCCGACTCGCAGCGCCTCGTGGAGCGCTATCACGAGCGCGGCGCCGGGGCGCAGGTCCAGATCGCGCTCGCGCCGTGCTCGCCGTTCTCGGTGACGACCGACGCGATGCGTGAGAGCGCGGCGCTCGCGGAGGATCTCGACGTCCGCCTGCACACGCACCTCGCCGAGACGATCGACGAGGAGGACTTCTGCCGCGAGCGCTTCGGGATGCGCACGGTCGACTACCTCGAGTCGGTCGGCTGGCTCACGGACCGCGCGTGGCTCGGTCACGGCATCCACTTCGACGACGAGGAGGTGCGCCGCCTCGGGGCCGCGGGCACCGGCGTCGCGCACTGCCCGACGTCGAACATGCGCCTCGCGTCCGGGATCGCGCGGGCCGTGGAGCTCGAGGACGCGGGCGCGCCCGTCGGGCTCGGGGTCGACGGCTCGGCGTCGAACGACGCCTCGACGATGATCCTCGAGGCGCGCCAGGCGCTCTACCTCCAGCGCCTCAGGTACGGCGCCGACATCCCCGTGACCCGTGCGCTCGGCTGGGGCACGCGCGGGTCGGCGCGCGTGCTGGGCCGGGACGACGTCGGCGTGCTCGCCGTCGGCAAGCAGGCGGACCTCGCGCTGTGGCGCCTCGACGAGCTGCGCTTCTCCGGCTCGCACGACCCGGTCGCGGCGCTCCTGCTGTGCGGGGCCGACCGCGCGGACCGCGTCATGGTCGGCGGCGAGTGGCGCGTGGTCGACGGGGCGATCCCGGGCCTCGACCTCGCCGCCCTGGTCGCCGAGCACTCGGCCGCGGCCCGCCGCCTCGTCGCGGGCTGACGTGCGCCGGCGGGGACGGCCCGGCCACCGACCGGGGCGTCCCCGCCGCGCTCAGAGCTCGCGGTAGTAGTGGACGACGGGGAGGGCGGTGAAGCCGCTCGACTCGTACAGGGCGCGTGCGGCGTCGTGTCCCGGGTCGCCGCCGGTCCAGACGTTGGCGTACGCGCACCCGGCGTCGCGCAGGAGCTGCAGCGCGGCGTCCACGAGGAGCCTCCCGACGCCCTCGCCCTGCACGTCAGGGTCGACGGCGATGATCTCGAGGTCGCCGGCGCGGGCCCCCTCGGCAGGAGGCTCGCCGATCACCGCGGTGGCGAACCCGACGACCCGGCCGGCCCGCTCCGCGACGACCGTCGTCGCGGGGTGCTTCTCGCACGCGCCGCGGACCTCCGCCTCCTGGCTGCGCCGCCAGTCGGGGTAGGCGAGCCCGTAGAGGCGCTCGCCGAGGATGTCGCGCCACGAGGCGAAGGCGTCCTCCCACGCGCGCAGGGACAGGTCGGCGACGGCGTCGAGGTCGGTGGGCCGGAAGGGGCGGAGCGTGGTGGTCACGGCTGGAGGGTAGGGAGACCGGGCGGGCGAGTGCCAGCGCTTTGACGCGGTCGGCGACGGAGAGACGTCACCGCAGGCCACGCACGAGTTGCCGGGAGGGACTTGACACACGTCACACTTGGCGTTCGAATAGTGGAAGTAGTTTTCCGCCAAGCGGAACGATAGCTGACGAGGAGGTCCGCTATGAACGCGCGAGCCACGAGGGCCACGGACGGCGCCGAACGTCGTCCGGTACGCCCCGAGGACGAGCGGCTGCCCATCGGGTCGACGTTCGGGTACGGGTTCCAGCACGTGCTCACGATGTACGGCGGCATCATCGCCCCGCCGCTCATCGTGGGCGGCGCCGCCGGGCTGACCGGGGCCGAGATCGGGACGCTCGTCGCGGCGTCCCTCTTCATGGGCGGCCTCGCGACGATCCTCCAGACGCTCGGCATCCCGTTCTTCGGGTCGCAGCTCCCGCTCGTGCAGGGCGTGTCGTTCGCGGGCGTGTCGACGATGGTCGCGATCGTCAACGGCGGGGGAGGGATCCCCGGAGTGCTGGGCGCGGTGCTCGTCGCGTCCGCGGTCGGCCTGCTCATCACGCCGTTCTTCGCACAGATCATCCGGTTCTTCCCGCCGGTCGTCACGGGCGTCGTCATCACGACGATCGGGCTGACGCTCATGCCCGTCGCGGCGAACTGGGCGATGGGCGGCAACGCGAGCGCGCCCGACTACGGCTCGGTGAGCAACATCGGCCTCGCCGCGCTGACGTTCGCGATCGTCATCCTGCTGTCGAAGGTGGGCAGCGGCACCATCTCGCGCCTGTCCATCCTCATCGCGATCGTCGTCGGCACCCTCATCGCCCTCGCGCTCGGCAAGGCGGACTTCTCGGGCGTGGGCGACGGTCCGGTCGCCGCGTTCCCGTCGTTCCTCGGCTTCGGCGCACCGACGTTCGAGATCGCCGCGATCATCTCGATGCTCATCGTCATCCTCGTGACCCTCACCGAGACGACGGCGGACATCATCGCCGTGGGCGAGATCGTCGGCACCAAGGTGGACCGCAAGCGCATCGCGAACGGCCTGCGCGCCGACATGGCGTCGTCCGTCGTCTCGCCGTTCTTCGGCTCGTTCACGCAGTCGGCGTTCGCGCAGAACGTCGGGCTCGTGGCCATCACGGGCGTGAAGTCGCGGTTCGTCGTGGCGGCGGGCGGCGCGATCCTCGTGGTCCTCGGCCTGCTGCCGGTCCTGGGTCGCGTGGTGGCCGCGGTGCCGACACCGGTCCTCGGCGGTGCGGGAGTCGTGCTGTTCGGCTCGGTCGCCGCGTCGGGCATCCGTACGCTCGCGAAGGTCGACTACTCCCGGCCGATGAACCTCATCATCGTGGCGGCGTCGATCTCGTTCGGCATGATCCCCATCGCCAAGCCCGACTTCTACGACCAGTTCCCCACGTGGTTCGGCATCATCTTCCACTCGGGCATCAGCTCCGCCGCGGTCATGGCGATCCTGCTCAACCTGCTGTTCAACCACGTCAAGCTCGGCAACCCGCCCGACCCGTCCGTGTTCGCCGCAGGCGCGGAGCACGGTGCGAGCTCCGTGGACGAGGACGACCTCGACGACCTCGAGGACGACGGCGTCATCAACGGCTCGACCCGACGCCCCGTGGCCGGCGACGCGACGCCTCCCGAGCCGGTGACCCCGGCCGCCCCGGGCGACGGCCAGGACCGCGACGGCCGACCGGCCGACGGCAGCACCGACGCCACGCCGCAGCCCGCACCGCCCGCCGGGGCGACCGGCGGCGAGAGCAGCGCACCGCGGCACCACGCCGTCGCACCGCTCCCGCGGACCGCGACCCCGTAGGCGCCGGCACAGCGTCGTGCCCGACGCCGCCCCGCACCCGAGCGACCCCCTCGCGCCGGGTGCGGGGCGCCGTCGTGCCCGGGGCGGAGCATCCTGGGCCGGAGCGTCCCCGGACGGGCCTGCGCGCGGTAGGCGGCGACGGGCCGTGTAGCGTCGTGGGTCGGCGTCGAGCACGGCGACCGGGACCCGACCGCAGGACCGCACCATGAGCACCCCCATGCCCGAACCCACGGCACCGACCGGGCACCCGTCTCCCTCGGAGCGACCGCGGGCGTCCGACGGCCCCACCGGGTCCGCGACCTCCGCCGACCACCTGGGCACCGGGCTGCGCACGCGGCACCTGACGATGATGGGGCTCGGCTCCGCGATCGGCGCGGGCCTGTTCCTCGGGTCGGGCGTCGGGATCGCGACCGCCGGCCCCGCCGTGCTCGTGTCCTACGCGATCGCGGGCGTCGTCGTCATCCTCGTCATGCGGATGCTCGCCGAGATGGCGAGCGCGCGGCCCGCGAGCGGGTCGTTCTCCGTGTACGCGGAGGAGGCGCTCGGGCCGTGGGCCGGGTTCCTGCTGGGTTGGCTCTACTGGTTCATGCTCGTGATGGTTCTCGGCGCGGAGATCACCGGCGCGGCGCGCATCGTCACCGGCTGGTACCCGGACGTGCCGCAGTGGGGCGTCGCGCTCGTCGTGGTCGTCGTCTTCGCGGTGATCAACCTGTGGGGCGTGCGGCAGTTCGGCGAGCTCGAGTTCTGGTTCGCGTTCGTCAAGGTCGCGGCGATCGTCGGGTTCCTCGTCGTCGGCGTCCTGCTGGTCCTCGGGCTGCTGCCCGGGACCGACCCCGTCGGCACGTCGAACCTCCTGGGCCACGGGGGCTTCGCGCCCGAGGGCTGGGGCGGGATCGCCGCGGGGCTGCTCGTCGTCGTCTTCGCGTTCGGCGGCATCGAGATCGTCACGATCGCGGCGGCGGAGGCGCGCGAGCCGCGCACGGCCGTCGCGCGCGCGACCCGCAGCATCGTGTGGCGGATCCTCGTCTTCTACCTGGGCTCGGTCGCGATCATGGTGCTCGTGCTGCCGTGGGACTCGCCGCTGCTCGCGGAGAGCCCGTTCGTCGCGGTGCTCGACCTCGCCGGGCTCCAGGGGGCGGCGCGCGTCATGGAGGTCGTCGTGGTGATCGCGCTGCTGTCCGCCTTCAACGCGAACGTCTACGGCACGTCCCGCATGGCGTACTCCCTCGCCGGGCGCGGCGACGGGCCGCGGGCGCTGCGGCGGGTGTCGCGCCGTGACGTGCCGTGGGTCTCGGTGCTCGTGTCGGTGTTCTTCGCGCTCGTCGCGGTCGGGCTCAACTGGCTCCTGCCCGAGGCGCTGCTCGGCATCCTCCTCAACGCCGTGGGCGCGGCGCTGCTCGTCGTGTGGGTGCTCGTGGCGGTGTCGCAGCTCCGGCTGCGCCGCCGGATCGAGGCGGGCGCACGCGCGTCGGGCGAGCCCATGACGCTGCGGATGTGGGGCTTCCCGTGGCTCACGTGGGCCGTGCTCGCCGGGCTCGCGGCGCTCGCGGTCCTCATGCTGACCGATGACGCCGCGCGGGCCCAGCTCGTGTCCACGGCCGGTCTGGTGGTCGTCATCCTGGCGCTCTACGCGGTCACGCGCGGCGGCCGTGCGCGCCGCGTCGCGTCGGCGGAGACGCGCCGGGACGCGTGAACCGGAGGTGACGCCGGACGACCTGCGGGGACACCGGGGACGAACGCCGCGTGCACGGACGTGCGCCGACGAGAGTGCACAATGAACGAATGACCTATCGCGTCCTGAGGCTCATCCTGTCGCTGCTCGCCTACGTGCTGCTGCGGCCACAGGTGACCGGACGCAACAACATCCCGCGCAACGGGGCGGTCATCCTCGCGAGCAACCACCTGTCGTTCATCGACTCGATCCTCATCCCGATCGTCGCGCCGCGGCACGTCACGTTCCTCGCCAAGGCCGAGTACTTCACGGGCCGCGGTCTCAAGGGCCGCCTGTCGCGCTGGTTCTTCACGACGATCGGCATGATCCCCGTCCAGCGCGACGACCCGCGCGCCGGCCAGCGTTCGCTCGAGGACGCCCTCGAGGTGCTCCAGCGCGGCGGCGCGTTCGGCATCTACCCCGAGGGCACGCGCTCGCGCGACGGCAAGCTGCACGCGGGCCGCACGGGCGTGGCGTGGCTCGCGCTCGCCGGGCACGCCCCGGTGGTCCCCGTCGCGGTGCGCGGCACGGACAAGGTCCAGCCCATCGGCAAGCGGATCCCGCGCCTGCACCGCGTCGAGGTGCACTTCGGCAAGCCCATCGACCCCCAGCGTCAGATCACGGCCGGCACCAAGCCCGCGCAGGCGCGGCGCGAGCTCACGGACGAGGTCATGGCGTCGATCCACCGCATGAGCGGCCAGGACCTCGCCGCCTGACGCTCAGAGCGAGCTCAGCCCGAACGCCGTCGCGAAGCCCAGCACCGTGACGAGCCCGGTGACCGGGCCGCCGAACTCCGTGGCCTCGGGGATCATCGTGTCGACGAGCATGGTGAGCAGCGCCCCGGCGGCGAACGCCTGGGTGATCGCCACGACCGCGGGCGATGCGCCGTCGAGCGCGACGTAGCCGATCCCGGCCGCGAGCGCCGAGACCAGGGTCGTCGACCCCCACAGCACCCAGAGGCGCGACGGCTTCGTGCCCGCCTTGAGCAGCCCGGACGTCGCGGACATCGCCTCGGGCAGGTTCGAGACGAACACGGCGGCGAGCATCGCGACGCTCACCCCGCCGCCCCCGATGAGCGTCGCTCCGAGGACGACCGACTCGGGGATGCCGTCGAGCACCGTGCCGAGCGCGATCGCCGCGCCCCCGGTCCCTCCCGCCGCCTGGACGGACTCCGCCTGCACGCCCGTGGACCGCTTGCGGCCCTCGCCGCCCATCCGGTCGATGATGCGGTCGCCGACGAAGAAGGTCAGTGCGCCGCCCGCGAGGCCCGCGAGCAGCACGAGCCCGCTCGCGTGCGTGGACGCGTCCTCCACGAGGTCGTACGCGACCGCGCTGATGAGGACTCCCGACCCGAACGCCATGATGAGCCCGACGAGCCGCTGGCCCGGCGGTCGCCAGAAGACCAGCGCCGCGCCGAGGAGCAGCGACGACGCGCCGACGAGGCCCCACCAGAAGCCGACCATGCGCCCATTGGACCAGCGGCCGGGCGGGACCGCGCGGGGACGGGGGCGCGCGTCGCGAGGTCCCCCGGCCGGGGGAGGCGCACCCTGGCCCGCCCCGAGAGACTGGGGCCATGACGTTCGACGACGCGCGCCCGGACCGTCCGGCGGCCGTGCCGGGGCGGAGCGGGTGGGACCGGGTCGTCGCGCCGCTGCGCAGCGCGGCCACGGTCCGGGCCGGGGTCTACCTCGTGGTCGGGGGCGTGGTCGCCGGCGCGTACGTGACGCTGGTCGCCGGGTTCGTGCAGATGTTCGCCTCGCTGCAGACGCCGCGTGTCGCGACCCTCGTCCTCGCGCTCGTCTCTGCGGTCCTCGTGAGCACGCCGCCGTTCCTCGCGCCCGTCCGCGCGCTCGAGATCGCGGCCGTGCGGACGTTCCTCGACGTCGACGTGCCCGTGCCGGCGGGTGCCTCGCCCCCGGGCGCGGCGACCCGCTGGCGCGCCGCGGCCTGGTACGGGCTGCACCTCGCGCTCGGCGCCGCGGTGCTCGTCGTGGTGCTGTTCCTCGTCCCGGTCGCGACGCAGCTCGTGCTCTCCGCGACGGGGGTCGAGCCGGTGCTCCTCACCGACTGGCGGCCGTGGGAGGCGCTGCCCGCGTGGACGTGGCTGGTCACCGCGGTGCTCGCGCTGCTCGCCGTCCCGTACGCGGTCGCGCTCGCGCGCGCGGTGCTCCGGCAGGCGGCCCTCCCGCTCCTCGGGCCCGACCAGTCGGAGCGCATCGCGGAGCTCGAGGCGGCGGCCGACCGCGACGCCGAGCGGGGCCGGCTCGCGCGCGAGCTCCACGACTCGGTGGGCCACGCCCTGACCGTCACGACCCTCCAGGCGGCCGCGGCCGCCCGTCTCCTCGACTCCGACCCCGCCGCGGCACGTGCCGCGCTCGCCGCGATCGAGGAGACGGGCCGTACCGCGATGGCGGACCTCGACCACGTCCTCGGGCTGCTCCGCGCGGAGGCGTCGCCGGCCGAGGCGGGCGGACCGCGCGCGCCCGTGCGCAGCCCGGCGCGCACGCTCGCCGACCTCGACGCCCTGCTCGACGACGCACGCCGCACGGGCGTCGACGTGCACCTCGCGCGGGACGACGCCATGCTGCCGGACGTGCCGCGCGCGGTGTCCCAGGAGGCGTACCGCGTGGTCCAGGAGGCGCTCACGAACGTGCTCCGGCACGCCCCGGGCGAGCCGGTCGCCGTCGCGGTGGCGCGGGGTCCGGGCGGCGCGCTCGTGGCCGAGGTGCGCAACCCCCTCAAGCCGGGCACGCGTCGTCAGGCACCCGAGGGGTCCGGCCGCGAGCGCCGCGGCCTCGCGGGCATGCGCGAACGGGCCCGCCTGCTGCGCGGGGAGGTCGCGGCGGGCCCCACGCCCGACGGCGGCGCGTGGGTCGTGCGCGCGACGTTCCCGCTGGCAGGATCGGGCGGATGAGCGACGAGACGACGCGCGTGGTGCTGGTGGACGACGAGCCGCTCGTGCGCGCGGGGCTGCGCGTGATCCTCGACGCGGAGCCCGACCTCGAGGTCGTCGGCGAGGCGGGCGACGGCGCGGAGGTGCCGGGGGTCGTCGCGCGGGCGCGCCCCGACGTCGTGCTCATGGACGTGCGCATGCCGCGCGTCGACGGGATCGTGGCGACGCGCGCCCTCCTCGCGCGCGAGGACGCACCGCGCGTGCTCGTCCTCACGACGTTCGAGAACGACGACCACGTGCTCGACGCGCTCCGGGCGGGGGCGCACGGGTTCCTGCTCAAGCGCGCGCGGCCGGAGGAGGTCGCGCAGGCCGTGCGGGTCGTCGCGCGCGGCGAGTCGCTCCTGTTCCCCGACGCGGTGCGGCGCCTCGCGACGGCACGACCGCCCGCGGGCGACGAGCTGCGCGCCGCGCACCTCACCGAGCGCGAGGGCGAGGTGCTGCGGCTCGTCGCGCAGGGGCTGTCGAACGCGGAGATCGCGGGCGAGCTCTACCTCGGTGTCGAGACGGTGCGCACCCACGTCGGCAACGTCCTCGCCAAGCTCGGCGTGCGCGACCGCACCCAGGCCGTCGTGCGCGCCTACGAGTCCGGGTTCGTGCGGGCCGGCTGACGGGCGGCCCGACGCGGGGCGCTGCGGGTGTCCCGGCCCGGTGCGACGATCGCGCCATGGACCTTTCCGTGCTCACCCGCCCCGCACCACCCGTCCCGCCCGTCGCGACGCTCGCCCGCGTCGCCCTCGGGCTCGCCCTGGTGGGTGCGGGCGTCAGCCACCTCACGGTCGCGCGGGAGGAGTTCCAGGCCCAGGTGCCGTCCTGGTTCCCGGTCGACGAGGACGTGACGGTCCTCGCCTCGGGGGCCGTCGAGATCGCGCTCGGCGGGTCGCTCGTCGTGCTGTCCCGCTGGCGGGTCGCGGTGGGCCTGGTCGCCGCCGCGTTCTTCGTCGTGATCTTCCCGGGGAACGTCGGCCAGTGGCTCGAGGGCAAGGACGGGTTCGGCCTCGACACGGACGCCAAGCGGTTCGTGCGGCTCTTCTTCCAGCCCGTCCTCGTGGCGTGGGCGCTGTGGTCCACGGGCGCGCTCCGGGCGTTGCGTCGCGGGCCCGCGCACGACTGATCCCCCGCGCGGGGGAGCGACGTCGTCGCCGCGGGGGATCCGGCGCGGCCTGCCGGACGCGAGGGTCGAGTCATGAGCACACGAACCCCGCCCCCGTCCTCTGCTGCACCGTCCGGCCCGCGCACGGTCGCCGTCGGGTCCCTCGCCGGCGCGCCGCCCGGTCCCGGGGCGCACGCCGCCCGTGGTCGGTGGATCGACCCGACCGCCGCGGCGTGGTGGGCGGTCGGGGGAGTCGCGGCCCTCGTCGTCACCCTGACCGGCGGCACGCTCGCGGTGGGCGACGCGAACGACCTGTCGTTCGGTGCCCTGAGCGGGGTCGCGGGCGCGGCGCTCACGCCGTGGGTCGCGGTCCTCGCCCTCGTGGGTGCGGCGACCGCCCTGCGGGCGTGGCTCGGGGCCCGGCACGGCCTCGTCTCCCGGGCCGACCGCGCGCTGACCGTCGCGGCGACCGCGCTCGTCTCGGCCGGGGTGCTCGCGCTCACCGACGCGTCGATCCTGGCGCGGCTCGGGTATCTCCCGGTCACGCTCGTCATGGCGCCGTTCGACCCCGTGATCCGGGCGGCGTTCGAGGACTTCCTGGGCCCCGGCCCGCTGACCCAGCTCGCGCTCCTGGCCGGCGCCGCCCTGCTCGTCGCCTCGACGTGGCGGTTCGTGCGCCGCGGCGCCGGCGCGTGCGCGTCGTGCGGCCGCCGGCACGACGGCCACGACCCCGCGTGGACGACGCCTGCCGCCGCGGCGCGCTGGGGCCGGGCGGCCGCGCTCGTCGCCGCCGCGATCCCGACGTTCTACGCGGTGACGCGCATCGCGTGGGTCCTCGGCATCCCGCTCGGCTTCTCGCCCGACGACGTCGCACAGCTCGCCGGGGACGACGGCTGGGTCGCGGCGCTCGGGCTCGGCGGCTTCGCGCTCGTCGGCGCCGTGCTCACGCTCGGACTCTTCCAGCGCTGGGGCGAGGTCTTCCCCCGGTGGATGGTCGGACTCGCGGGCCGCAGGGTCCCCGTCGGGCTCGCGGTGGTCCCCGCGACGATCGTCGCGGTCGCGGTGCTCCCCGCCGGGCTCTCGCTCATCGTCATCGGGCTCGGCGAGAGTCGGCTGGCGTTCACCGCGGACTCGTGGGGCGCCGTCGGCCCGACGTTCCTGTGGCCGGTGTGGTCCCTCGCCCTCGGCGCGGCGACCTACGCCTACTGGCTCCGCCGCCGCGGCACGTGCCGCGCCTGCGGCCGCGGGTAGCGCCCGGCGCGCTCCGCCGACCACGACGCCGCTCGCCGTCGAGCACGACATCGCTGTCGTTATCAGCCCGATAACGACAGCAACGTCGTGCTCGACGGGGTTACTGGGGCTCTACCGGGCCGTCTTGGCCCGCTACCAGGTCGCCGCAGGTGGTTTCCTGGGCGGTCGTGACGACCGGGTCGTCCGGGGCGGCGTCCTGCGCGACCGTCTCCTCCTCGCCGTTCGTCGCCGTCTGCGCGCCCGCGTCGAGGTCGACGAAGGTGCGCGAGACGGTGAAGGACGTGCCGTCGTCGGACACGGCGTTGAGGCCCGCGAGGTGCAGGTCTCCGTCGACCTCGGTGCACCCGACGCCCGTGCCGAACCCGGTGAAGCCCTTGTCGAACGTGTACTGCTCGCCCTGGGCGTTCTGCGTCGGCGTGACGGCGCAGTCGGCGGCGGAGAACAGCAGGACCTCGCGGCCCGTGTCGACGAGCGCGACCGGGGCCGTGGCGTCGCCCGCGGCGACGAGCTGGACGATCGCGCTCGCCGCGACCGGGCTCGCGGACTCGATCGGCGCGGAGAACGTCGCGCCCGACGCCGTCGTGATCCCGAACGCGCGGTCCGCGCCGCCGGTCAGCCACGCGGTGTCCGGGCGGCCGTCGCCGTCCACGTCGACGATCTCGTGCGTGCCCGCCCCCGCGGGGACGCCGTCACCCGCCGCAGGGCACCCCTCGGCGGCGGGCGTCGACGCGCCGTCGGTCGGCGTGCCCGTGCCCGTCGGCGACGGGTTCGGCGACTCCGTCGCCGTCGGGGTCTCCGCCGCGGGCGCGTCGTCCGTCGGGCGGTTGACGAGCCACACGACGACACCGATCACCACCACCGCGACGATCGTGAGCACGATCCACGGCCAGGTGCGTCGCGGCTGCTCGGGCTCGGGTTCGGGCGTGGGGAAGGGCAGCTCGGGCGTCGTCATTCCCCCAGGCAACCACCACGCGTCGGTGACGGCACCCCGGACACGTCACGTTGTGTCACGTTCGTCCGATATGCGAGAACAGGCTTCCGGACGACAGCCTCGCCCGAGGACCATGACGCCATGACCGGCACTCTTCCTCCTGCGGAGCGCGAGCCGCGCGCCGGCGTGCTGTGTCGGTGGGGCGACGGACCCCGACCCGTCGCGAGGTAGACCGCTCCCGCGGTCCCCGCGGCCGTCCGTCGCCCCGCGCACCGGACCGCCGCCCTCCACTGCGACAGGAACACCATGAGCGAGAACGCACCTCCCGACGCCGCGCGCGTCGAGCCACCCGTCACCGTCGAGACCGTCCGCCGGGTCCACCTCTCCGAGGACTGGCTCGCGACCGGCGTCGGCCTCCTGATCGTCGCCCTCGGCCTGCTCGGCCTGATCCCCGAAGGGCTGGTGCCCTGATGAGCGCTCCCACCCCGCCTCCCGCCGCGACGAGCACCGAGCCGAGCACCGAGCCGAGCACCGGGCCGAGCACCGAGGCGACCACCGACCCGGCGACGGCACCCGAGGGGCGTGGACCGACGTCGGGCACGAGCCTCGAGGAGTCCGTCGTCCAGGACGGCCGCAACCCCGGGGCGGGCTACCTCGTCGCCGGGCTCGTCGTCCTCCTCGGTCTCGCCTGGTCGGTCCGCTACCTCGAGCAGAACGTGCCCGACTGGCTCGCGGACACGCCGCTGTCCGGTATCGCCAAGGCGGTCGAGTATCCGGTGTACGCGATCGCTCTCGGGCTGCTCGGCAACCTCGTGCTCACCGCGCTCGGGCTGCGCGACCGGCTCGCCGCCGCGTTCCGCACCGAGTTCTTCATCAAGACCGGGCTCGTCCTGCTGGGTGCGACGGTGAACCTGGCGCTCATCGTCTCCGCGGCGGGACCGGCGATCGCGCAGGCGTTCCTGCTCATCACGCTCGTGTTCGGGTTCACGTGGTGGCTCGGCGGGCGCCTCGGGATCGACGACAAGCTGCGCGCGCTGCTCGCGTCCGCCGTCTCGATCTGCGGCGTGAGCGCCGCGATCAGCGCCGCCGGGGCCGTGCAGGCGAAGAAGGAGCAGCTCGCGTACGCGGCGAGCGTCGTCATCCTCTTCGCGCTCCCGTCGATCTTCGTCCTCCCGGCGCTCGCCGAGGCGTTCGGGCTCACCCCTGCCGTCGCGGGTGCCTGGATCGGCGGCAACATCGACACGACGGCGGCCGTCACCGCGGCGGGCGCCCTCGCCGGGGACGAGGCCCTCCAGGTCGCGGCGATCGTCAAGACGACGCAGAACGCGCTCATCGGCGTCGTGGCGATCGCGCTCACCGCGTACTTCGCGTTCAAGGTGGAGCGGACGCCGGGGGCCTCGGCCCCGCGCCTGAGCGAGCTGTGGACGCGGTTCCCGAAGTTCGTGCTGGGCTTCCTCGCAGCGTCGATCGCGGCCACGGTGTACGTGAACGCCGTGGGTGCCGACGCGTCGGCGGACAACATCGCGGTCCTCAAGTCGCTGAGCACCGTGTTCTTCATCGTCGCGTTCGTATCCATCGGCCTGGAGTTCAAGGTCACGGCCGTGCGTGAGGCAGGCTGGAAGCCGCTCGTCGTCTTCGGGTCCGCGACGGTGTTCAACCTCGTCGTCGGGCTCGGCCTCGCGAGCGTCCTGTTCGCGAACGTCACGGTCTGACCCGGGTCGAGGAGGGGGCGCCGGGCCCTGCGCGGCGCTCGACGAGCGGGCGGCCGGCATGTGGCCGTCTGCCGTCGGGTCAGCGGCGCAGAGCCCGGGCGAGGGCACGGGTGAGCGCGTCGCCGTCGGGGCCGAACGCCGTCGGGACGCCGCTGCCGACCTCGCCCGGGAGGCTGCCCGGCGTGGGCAGCGGGGAGCCGTGGGCGAGGACCTGCTGCGCGGGCGTGAGCTCGCGGATCGCGACGGCCGCGACGTGGTCCGGGTACCGCCGCGCGGCACGCGCGTAGATCTCGGGGTCGTGCTGGCCGTCGTCGCCCACCAGCAGCCAGTCGACGTCGGGCAGCTCGCGGAAGAGGCGGTCGAGGGACGTGTCCTTGTGCTCGGGGCCGCTGCGGAACCAGCCGGTGTTCGTCGGGCCCCAGTCGGTGAGCAGGAGCGGGCCGGGCGGGAACCCGTGGCGCTGGAGGAACCGCCGCAGGTTCGCGGCGGTGTTCCAGGCGCCGGTCGACACGTAGACGAACGGCGTGCCGGGGCGCTCCGTCGCGATCCCGCGGTAGAGGGCGGCCATCCCCGGCACGGGCACGCGCGCGCTCGAGTGCCGGACGAACGTGTTCCACGCCGCGATGAACGGGCGGGGGACGGCGGTCACCATCGCGGTGTCGTCGATGTCGGACACGACGCCGAGCCGGCGCCCGTCCGCCACGACGAACACGCGGCCCTTCGCGACGGCGCCCGACGACGGGCGGAACGTCACGTCGTGCCAGCCGGGGGCGAGCGCGACGTCGATCGTGGCGTCGAGGTAGCCGCCGCGGTCGGACACGAGGTCGACGGTCGTGTCGCCCACGTGGACCCGGACCTCCTCCCTCGGCGCCGGGGCGGTGAAGAAGTACCGCCAGCCGCGGCGGTCCGCGGACTCGCGCTCGTGCAGCGCGGGGTCGAACGCGGGGCTCGCGAGGAGCACGCGCCCCAGGACGCGGACGCGTCGGGGGCTGCCGTACCCGGCGAACGGCTCCACGCGGGGGCGCCACCCGCGCGCCTTCTGGAAGCGGGAGACGACGGCGCGCCACCGGTCCTCGAGCCGCGCCGCCCGGTGGGGTCGCTGGCTCGGGGTGGCCTCGGTCGTGACGGTCGGTACGGGTGCGGTCTGGGGCATGGGCGCAGCGGTGTCCTCGGTCGGGGGTGGCTGGTCAACCCTGTCACAGCCCGCCGACGCGCGCGGTCCCGGCCGGGCCGCGGCGTGCGGCCCCGGGCCCGGCGGGGTGCGGGCGGGTGCGCCCGAACCTAGCGTGGGCGCGTGAGCGACCAGACGCCCCCGAACCCTGCCGACCTGCCCACGCGGGCGACCCCGCCGGGCGTGAGCGACGCGACCGTCGAGGCGCTCGGCGCGCTGAGCGAGGCGCTCGAGACGACCGAGCGGGCGCGCGGGCACCTGTACACGTTCCACCAGCTCACCGGGGAGGCGGACCTCGCGCTCGGCGACGCCGTCGAGAAGCTCCGGGCGGCGGGGCACGCGGAGGTCGCCGACCGGATCGCGACCGACCTGGTGGGGCGCAACGTCGCGCCCGGACGCTGGACGTTCCAGCTCGTCGAGGAGTACGACGACGGCTACTGGTCGGTGTTCCGCGACCATGAGCGCGCCGCGCGCGAGCAGCTCGCGGGCGGCGTGCGCCATCTCTTCGAGGCGCGCATGAAGCAGGAGCGCCGCACGGCCGGGCGGCCGGGCCACGAGGCGGGGCCCGGCGACCTGGGCTGAGGCCGATGAGTCCGGGCGCGCTCGGCGGTCCCAGGAGGGACGGACGAGACCGCCGACGAGAGGACTCCGCATGACGACCGCACCCCCCACGAGCACGTCCGGCGCGCCGGAGGGCACGCTGATCCCCGGCTACAGCTCCCCGGGCGCGAGCCCGGTTCCCTGGGAGTCCGTCCGGCGGGCGCTCGAGCGCGCCGAGATCTCCTGGATCTCGACCGTGCGGCCCGACGGCCGGCCGCACGTCACGCCGCTCATGACGGTCGTCGCGGACGGCTGCCTGCACGTCACCACGGGGCCGCACGAGCGCAAGGCCCGCAACCTCGCCGAGAACGCGCACGTGGTGCTCACGACCGGGACGAACGTCTACCAGGACGCGCTCGACGTCGTCGTGGAAGGGACGGCCCTGCGCGTCACCGAGGACGCTGCGCTGCACCGCCTCGCCGAGCGGTGGCGCTGCAAGTACGGCGACGAGTGGTCGTTCACGGTCGAGGACGGCGCGTTCGTCAACGACGGCGACCCGGCGCTCGTCTTCGCGGTGCGGCCCGAGGTCGTGTTCGCCTACGAGCGCACGGCCGAGCACGCGGCGATGCGGTGGCGGTTCGGGTCGGGCGAGCGGCCCGACCTGCGTGCCCCGGACGCACCGCAGCCCGCCTCGTGAGGCGGGCTGCGGCGTCGTGCCGGGACGTGGTCAGTTGCGCGTGATGGTGAAGGTCGACGTCGTGTTCTCGATGTCCCGGTAGTTGCCCGAGAACGTGAGGTTGGTGAACGTCGCCGTGCCCACGGCCGGGCCCTGGCCGGCCTCCGGCATCGGGTTGGCCCAGATGCCGTAGCCGGACTTCGCGTCGTACTGGTCGCCGCTCTTCTTCGCCCCCGTGATGGTCACGTTGGTGAAGGTCGGGTTCTGGAAGGTGTTCTGCGGCTGCCCGCCGACGTAGTTCGTCTGGAACATGATCCCGGAGTACGTCGGGTCGATGACGTCGAGGTTGTTCACCTGGATGTTCCCGAACGCCTTGGACGCCGAGAACATCCACACGGCCCCGAACACCTGGTCGCCCCAGAAGTGGCCGCCGGAGCGGACGACCGTGAGCCCGTCGAACACCGTCGGTGCCGGGCCGAAGCCCTCCATCGGGTACCCGAAGTCGAGCGAGCTGATCGTGACGCCCGAGTAGACGAGGGTGTCCGCGATGTAGATGTTGCGGAACGTGTTGTCCTGGCCTCCGTAGACCGCGAGGCCCGCCGCACGCCACGTGTTGGTCGAGGTGAGGTTCTCGAACACGTTGCCGCGCTGCCCGCTGCCGCCGTTGTCGGTGGCCGCGAAGAGCGCGAACGAGTCGTCGCCCGTGCCGCGCGCCTGGTTGTTGTGCACGTGGTTGTTCGCGCTGCCGTTGGTCATGTTGATCGCGTCCGCGAACGTGTTGCGGATGCGCGAGTTCGTGACCTCGGAGTCGTCCATGTTGGACGCCCAGAACATGCAGATCATGTGCTCGACCCAGATGTTGTCGATCGTCATGTTCTTCACGTTGGCGAAGTCGAACACCTTGCCCGGGCCGTCGATGCGCGACGTGTAGTTCCCGAAGTACGCGAAGTCGCGGAACGTCGAGCCGTTCGCGCTCGCCTCGGCACGGAAGCCGACGTCGGTGTTCTCCTGGCCCTGCGGCGCGAAGAACCGCGTGAACCACGGCCCGGCGCCGACGACGTCGACCCCCTTGCCGTACACCTGGAACTTGCTCGACGTCTGGTAGTCGCCCGCCGGGAGGTAGACGCCCTTGAGCGTGCCCGTGGCGTCCATGCGGACCTTGTCGAGCGCGGCCTGGACGTCCTGGTGCGTGAAGCCCGCGGGCTGCGTGTACTGCGCGGGGTTCGGGTTCGCCTGCGGCGTCGCGAGCTCGAGGTCGACGAAGTCGATCGCGTACTGGCTCGTGTTGCCCGCCGTCTTCTGGAGGCGGATCTTCGATCCTGCCGGGACGGTCGTGCCGAGCAGCGTGCTCGCCTCGTCGTAGACGTGGCGCGGCGCGCCCTGGCCCGGCTGGTTGCCCGGGTTGGTCTCGTTGCCGTAGAGCCACGCGTAGCGCGAGGTGAGGTCGATGTTCTTGAGGAACTGGCCGTCGACGTAGATCGCGAGGGTCGCGTTCGTCCCGCCGCCGCCCGCCGAGTCGGGGATGGAGAAGCGGGTCAGCAGGGTGTTCGTCGGGGCCTTGGTGGTCCACTCGACGTACGCGCCGGTCTGGTTGAGCGTCACCGCGCGCCGGCCCGAGGCCTCGCCCGCGAGGTCGCCGACGACGCGGTTGGGCGCCAGCACGGTCGCGCCGCCGCCGGTGACGCCGTCCTCCGCCTCGTACGTGTCGAACGGCAGGTTGGCGCCGCGCCCGACGAAGAGGGGTCGCGTGGCGGTGTTGTTGGCCTGCTTCGCGGCGGCCTCGGTCGAGTCCGGCGCGGCGACGACCTTGACGTCGTAGTTGCCGTTCGCGGCGGTCCACGTGCCGAGGTTGACGCTCGCGCTGCTCGCGCCCGCGGCGATCGCGCCGCTCGCGGAGCCGGTGAGGGTGCGCACGACGGCGCCCGTCGCCTTGTTCGTCACGGTGACGGTGAGGCCGTGCGCGGCCGTCGACGTCGCGACGTTGCCCTGGTTCGCGATCGTCGCCGAGAACGTCACCGTGCTGCCCGCGGCGGGGTTGCTCGGCGACCACGTGAGGGTCGGGACGAGGTCCGAGCTCGGGACGGCGGTGACGACGAGCGGGGTCGGGTTCGCGTACCCGTTGTTGCCCTCGTTCTGCTCGGCGACCGTGCCGCCCGCGTCGGCGACCGCGCCGATCGTGTAGCTACCGGCGGAGCGGGCGCCGACGTCCGCGGTGACGGTCGCCTGGGCGCCCGCCGCGAGGCCGCCGACCGGCTTGGTCGCGACCGTCTGGCCGTTCAGCGTGAACGCGACGTCGGTCGCGGCGGACGCCTGCGTGCCGATGTTCTTGACGACCGCCGACAGCGTGATCGCCTGCGACTCCAGCGGCGACGCCGGGGTCGCGGTGACGCTCGTGACGACGAGGTCCGGGTTGGGCGCGGCGGTGCCGAACACCTGGAGCTCGGCGACCTGGCCGTTGCCGGAGCCGGTGTTGCCGGTGAACCTCAGGCGCACGTCCTTGGCCGTGCCGGTGACGGGGACCGTCACCGTGTTCCCCGACGTCGGGGAGAACTGGTAGCCCGCCGACGGCTTGAGCGTCTGCCACGCGCCGGTCGCGGTCGCGCGACCTTGGACCTCGAAGGTCTGGGTGCGCGGGCCCCACGCCGACGCCGGCGGGAGCTTGACGACGACGTTCGTGAGCTGCGTCGCGGCGTCCAGGGAGACCGTGAGCGTGCTCGGGTACTGGCCGCCCGCGCCCTCCCAGTAGGTCGACGTGCTGTCGTCGTTCGCGTTCTTCGCCACGAACTGCCACTCCGTCGACGACCCCTCGATCGGCTTGTTCAGCGCGAGGTTGGTGCCGGTCGGAGGCTCCGGGTTGCCAGGGCCTCCCGGGTCGGTGCTGCCGGCCGTGCCGCGCACCTCGAGCTCGGAGAGCTGGCCCGCGGGCCAACCCGTGTTCGCCGTGATCTGCACGCGCACGTAGCGGGCGGACGTGTCCGGGACGTCGATGGTCACGGTGTTCCCCGACGCGGGGTTGAACGCGTACGCCTGCGACGCCTTGATCGTGGCGAAGCTCGAGCCGTCGGTGCTCGACTGCACGCTGAGGGTCTGGCTGCGCGTCTCCCAGCCCGTGGGCAGCTTGAGCACGAGGTCCTCGACCGTGGCGGCCGCGCCGAGGTCGACCTGGGCCCACTGCGGGAACGTGTTGTTGGTCGACTCCCAGTAGGTGCCCTGGTTGCCGTCGGTGAGGTTGCCGGACAGGTACGGCGAGTTGTTGCTGCTCGCCGCCGTCGACTTCCCGGAGGACAGCACCGTGGGCGCCGCCGTCGCGGTGGTCGTCAGACCGAGCGGGACGAGCAGGGCCGCTGCCCCCGCCGTCGCGGCGAGCAGTCGGAGCCGGCGCAGCGGCGCCCCGGCGGGTGTGCGGTTCGACGTGCTGGGTCGATGTCTCATCGATGTCCTCGATCTCCCGTCGTCGTCGACGGGCGTCAGGCCGCGCCGAGCGCGACCCCGCGCCGGACCGGACGCCCGGGTCGGAGGACGGGCCGCGGCGCACGTCCGGCCGTGGCCGGCTGGCTCGGGTCAGTACCTTCGAGAATTGCGGACCCGCTGTGCCGCACCGCACAACGGAGTGTTGATTTCTTGCGTCAACACGCAAGAACGCTACTGCCGGGTGAAGGAGGCGTCAAGAGATGTCGCAAGCGCCCGATGCGCCAGGTTCGTCGAGGTCAGAACCGCGGTCCCGCGAGGTGGAGCCGTGGTCGCGCGAGGTAGAGCCGTGGTTCTTGGGTTCGACGGCGTGTGGTCGCCCTGGGTGGGTGGGGTGGGTGGTGGTGCCGCGTCTACCATCCGCCGCTCGTTCCTCGCGGCTCCCGCCAGGCCCGCCACGACGCGGCACCACCACCCACCCCGCCCTGCTCCGTCTCGCCCTGGTCGTCGCGCACCCCGGCCGACAGCCCGCGGTGGACGACCTGGTGCTGCGAGGGGCGGCCTCGGGGCCGGTAGGGTCCGCGCATGGGAATCGGGCCGATCTACCCGCTGCTGATCCTGCTCTACGTCGCCGTGATCGCGACCGTCGCCGTCCTGGTGATCTGGGCGTTGATCCTCACGATCCGGCTGCTGCGCAGCGTGCTCGCGGAGCGCGACGCCCGAGCCCGCGCGGGCTGGCCGCCGCCTCCGTCGGCGTAGTTGCTCGGTTCGCCTTCAGTCCGCGGCAGGGCCGAAGCGCTCGGTCTTGACGCGCGCCGGGTCGTGGCCGAGCGAGACGAGCTGGCGGGCGACGGCCTCGACGAAACCCGTCGGCCCGCACACGAAGCACGCGGGCTCGATCTCGGCGGGCCAGCCCCACGCCGCGAGGTCACGCCGCTCGAGGCGACCGGGTCCGCGCATCGATCCCAGCGGCACCGAGCGCGTGTAGACGACCTGGGTGTCGAGCCCGTCGTGCGCGGCGGCGAGCCGGTCGAGGTCCGCGACGTACAGCCGGTCCTCGGGGCGGCGGACGGAGTAGACGAGCCGGAACGGCGTGCGGTCGCCGGCGTCGCGGCGGGTCCGCAGCATCGCCATGAGCGGCACGAGGCCCGACCCGCCGGCCGCGAGCAGGACCGGCGTCCCGGCGTCGCGCTCCGGGGACCAGACGAACCAGCCGCCGACCGGCCCGCGCAGCTCGATCGCGTCCCCCACCGCGAAGGCGTCGGTGAGGTACGTCGAGACCTCCCCGCCCGGGACGCGCTGCACGGTCACCTCGACGCGCGCGGGGGAGGAGGCGCCGTCGTGCACGCCGTTTGTGGCGACGGCGGACACCCCGTCCGCGGCGTCGCCATCGCGCACGGGGGCGCGGGTCGCCGCGCTGCCGATCGAGTAGCTGCGCTCGGCGGTGTAGCCGTCGGGCGCGGTGAGGCGCAGGTCGACGTGCTGCCCGGCCAGGTGCCCGGGCCAGGCGGGGACCTCGAGGACGAGCGTCCGCGCGGACGGGCTCTCCTCCCACGCGTCGACGAGCGTCGCGACCTGCCAGCGCGACGGCGTCGCGTACCGGGCGCCGAGGCGGACGGGCGCCTCAGTCACCCTGGTACCTCTGCTCGCGCCACGGGTCGCCGAGGTCGTGGTAGCCCAGCCGCTCCCAGAAGCCCTGCCGGTCCATGGGCATCAGCGTGATGCTGTTGACCCACTTGGCCGACTTCCAGAAGTACAGGTGCGGCACCAGCAGCCGGGCCGGGCCGCCGTGCACCGGGTGCAGCGGGGCGCCGTCGAACGTGTGCACGACCCACGCCTTGCCGCCCAGGAGCTCCGCGACGGGGAGGTTCGTCGTGTACCCGCCGTAGCAGCCGATCATCGCGAAGTCGGCGGTCGACTCGACGTCGGCGAGGAGCGTGTCGAGCGAGACGCCGCGCCACGACGTCCCGAACTTGGACCAGCGGGTCACGCAGTGGATGTCGACGGTCGGCTCGTCCTGGGGGAGGGCCATGAGGTCCGCCCACGACCAGGCGTGCGTCGTGCCGGTCTCGGTGGTGACGTCGAGCCGCCAGGTCGCGGTGTCGACGCGCGGTGTGGGCCCCGCCGAGAGCACCGGGAACCCGGTCTCGACGTACTGGCCCGGCGGGAGCGCCACGCCCTGCGGGCGTGGCCGGCCGTGGAAGCCGGGGGTGAGGGTGCTCATGGCACACGGTAGGCGCGGTGCCCGACGGCGCGCCAGGGCTCAGGCGTTCGCGTCTCCGGTCGGCGGTGCCGCGACGAGGCGCACGACGGCGTCGCGCAGCCAGGCGCGGTACCGCTCGTCCGACCAGCCCGCCCCCTCGACGAAGTGGGACCAGCCCTCGGGCGCGAGCAGGTAGGAGAGGGCCTCGGCCGCCTCCTCCCGGGCGGTGTGCGGGCGGAACCCGTGCGCCACGAGCACGTCGACGCTCGCGCGCAGGTCGGCGCGGCGGCGTCCGAGGAGCGCGTCGAGCTCCGCGGCGACGGCCTCGTCGGAGCGTGCCGCCGACGTGAAGGCGGACCACAGGCCGGCGACGCGGGCGTTCGCCGCCGCGACGAGCGCGACGAGCCCGTCGAGGAACTCTTCGGGGTCGGTGGTGCCGGCGACCGAGCGACCCTCGGGTCGCTCACCGAGCGACTCCCGACCCTCGGACCCGGCGAACGTGAGCTCGAACGCGGCGAGGAGCAGTGCGCGCTTGGGCCCGTGCGCCTTGACCGTCTCCAGCGACACGCCCGCGCGCTCGGCGACGCGCGCGAGGGTCGTGCGCTCGTAGCCGCGCTCGGCGAGCTCCTGTGCGGCGGCGCGGACCACCCGCTCGCGCGTGCGCGCGGCCTGCTCGGCGCGGAGGTCGGACGTGTAGGCGCGCGGGACCACTATTGACTACCCCTTGAAGGTGATGAATACTCCTGACGGTTGATCGATCTTCTCACACGCCGGCTCCCCACCGGCTTCCCCGCGCAGACGGCCCGGTCCTGCGCCTTCCGTCCGTCCGGCGCGCCGCGCGCCGCCACGAGAGAGGCACCACCGATGGCCGACGTCCTGCTCTGCTCCACCCCCGTGCACGCCCACGTCACGCCGCTGCTCGCCGTCACGCGGGCGCTCGTCGCCCGCGGGCACGACGTCCGGTTCCTGACGGGGGCCCGGTTCGCCGCGGCCGTCGAGGCAGCGGGCGCCACGTTCCTCGCGCTCCCCGCAGAAGCCGACTTCGACGACCGGGACCTCGCGGCCGCGTTCCCCGGTCGCGCGGGGCGCACCGGACTCGACGCGATCCGGTACGACATGCTGGAGATCTTCGTCGGACCCGGCGTCGCGCAGCACCGTGCGGTGGTCGACGCCCTCGCGTCGCGCCCGGCGGACGCCGTGCTCGTCGAGCCGCTGTTCCTCGGCGCGATGCCGCTCGTGGCGACGCCCGCCGACGGCCGGCCGCCCGTGCTCGCGCTCGGCATCTTCCCGCTCGGGCTGAAGAGCGACCGCACCGCGCCGTTCGGCCTCGGGGTCCTGCCCGCGCGCGGACCGCTCGGCGTGGCGCGCAACAGGGTGCTGCACCGGTTCGTCGAGCAGGTCGCGTTCGCCGCCCCCCAGCGCGCCGCGCAGGACATGGTCCGTGCTGCGGGCGGGGAGCCGAGCGGCACCTTCTTCCTCGGCTGGCCGGCCGACGCGGACGCCGTCGTGCAGCTCACCGTCCCCGAGCTCGAGTACCCGCGGCCCGACGTCGCGACCCCGGTCCGGTTCGTCGGCCCACCGCGCCCGGCGGCGGGGAGCGGCGACCTCCCGGCGTGGTGGGGCGACCTCGACACCCGCCGGCCGGTCGTCCACGTCACGCAGGGGACCGTCGCGAACGAGGACCCGACCCAGCTCCTCGTCCCCACGCTGCGCGCGCTCGCCGACGAGGACGTGCTCGTGGTCGCCGCGACGGGCGGCCGCCCCGTCGGCTCGCTCGGGCCGCTCCCGGCGAACGCGCGCGCGGCCGAGTACCTCCCGTACGACGCGCTGCTGCCGCGCACGTCGGTCCTCGTGACCAACGGCGGTTACGGCGGCGTCCACCACGCGCTGCGCCACGGTGTTCCCGTGGTCGTGGCCGGCAAGACCGAGGACAAGGCCGAGGTCGCGGCACGCGTCGCGTGGACGGGCGCCGGTGTGCGGCTCCGGACGAGCACGCCGCGGCCAGCCCAGGTGCGGCGCGCGGTGCGGCGTCTGCTCGCCGACCCCTCGTACGCGCGGGCCAGCGCGCGCATCGGCGAGCGCATCGCCGCCTCGCCGGGCGAGGACGGCGTCGTCGACGTCGTCGAGGAGGTCGTCGCCGCCCGGCAGGCGTCGCGCGCCGTCCGCTGACGGGGGCAGGATCGGGGGATGCCCAGCGACCTGCTCATGCGCATCCACGGCCCCGAGTTCCGCGCCATGTCCGAGAGGGTGCTGCGCGCCACGGAGCTCACCTCGCGGCTCAACGTCCTGCCGTTCGACGACGAGGAGGGCCGGGCACGGCTGTTCGAGCAGATCCTCGGCCGACCGATGCCGCCGCGCGTGACGATCTACCCGCCGTTCTTCACGGACCACGGCCTGAACCTGGACCTGGGGGAGCAAGTGTTCGTCAACCAGAACTGCACGTTCCTCGACTACGCGGGCATCCGGCTGGCCGAGCGCGTCATGGTCGCCCCGAAGGTCACGTTCATCACCGTCGGGCACCCGGTCGACACCGACGACCGCAAGGTCTGGCTGACCGGCGGCCCGATCGACGTGCACGAGAACGTGTGGATCGGCGCCGGCGCGACGATCCTGCCCGGCGTGACCATCGGTCGCGACGCGGTCGTCGCCGCCGGCGCGGTCGTGACCGACGACGTCCCGCCACGCAGCCTGGTCACCGGCACCAAGGCGGCGGTGCGTCGCACCTGGTGACCGGCGGCCTCCGGCTCAGCATGCGTGCTGTGGGTCGTGCTGGAGCCTGCGCTTGCTTCGCTGCGCTCCGGCTCAGCACCGGAGCTGTCGGTCGTGCTGAAGCCTTCGCTTGCTTCGCTGCGCTCCGGCTCAGCACTCGACGACGTTGACGGCGAGGCCGCCCGTCGAGGTCTCCTTGTACTTGGTCGACATGTCGACGCCGGTCTGGCGCATCGTCTCGATGACCGTGTCGAGCGAGACGACGTGCGAGCCGTCGCCCTGGAGCGCGAGGCGCGCCGCGGAGACGGCGGTGCAGGCGGCGATGGCGTTGCGCTCGATGCACGGGACCTGGACGAGCCCGCCGACGGGGTCGCACGTGAGCCCGAGGTTGTGCTCCATCGCGATCTCGGCCGCGTTCTCCACCTGGGCGGGCGTGCCGCCGAGCACGGCGCAGATCGCACCCGCCGCCATCGAGCACGCCGAGCCGACCTCGCCCTGGCAGCCCGCCTCCGCGCCGGAGATCGACGCGTTGCGCTTGTAGAGCGCGCCGATCGCGGCGGCCGTGAGGAGGTACGTGCGCATGGCCCGACGCCGGCGCGCGGGGTCCGCGGCGACGTCCGGATGGGTGCGCAGGAAGTGCCGACCGACCGCCGGGATGATCCCGGCGGCGCCGTTCGTCGGGGCGGTCACGACCCGGCGCCCGTCGGCGTTCTCCTCGTTGACGGCCATGGCGAAGGCCTGGAGCCACTCGATCGTGGTGTCGGCGCCGCGCTCGTCCGCGAGCTCGAGGCGCTCGCGCTGGGCCCGCGCCCGACGGCGGACCTTGAGGCGCCCGGGCAGCACGCCGTCGCGCTCGAGCCCGGCGTCGACGCACGCGCTCATGGTGTCCCAGATCCGGTCGACACCCGCCTCGACCTCGGCGGCGGGGCGCAGGGCGGACTCGTTCGCCCACGCGACGGCGGCGATGGACGTGCGCTCGCGCTCGCACAGGGCGAGAAGCTCGGCGGCGTTGGCGAAGGGGAACGGCACGCCCGACGGCTCGGTCCGGGGGTCGATCGCCTCGCCCGCGAGCTCGGCGCCGAGCTGCGCGGCCTCGTTCGCGGCGGCGGACTCGAGCTCGGCGGCCGTGAGGACGAACCCGCCGCCCACCGAGTAGTACGCCTCCTCGGCGAGCGGGGCGCCGCTCGCGTCGAGCGCGGTGAACCGCATGCCGTTGGGGTGGCCGGGCATGCGGGTCAGCGGCGCGAGGCGCACGTCGTCGCTCGTCATCGTGATGCGGTGCCGGCCGAGCAGCGCGACGGGCGCGCCCTCGCCCAGCTTCTCCCACGAGCCCGGCACACGGGCGGGGTCGCACGTCTCGGGGTCGAGGCCGAGCAGCCCTGCGACCACGGCGTCCGGCGTGCCGTGACCGACGCCCGTCGCCCCGAGCGACCCGCACAGCACGACCCGCAGGCCGGCGACCGCGTCCAGCACGCCGCCGTCCTCCAACGTCGCGACGAAAGCCTTCGCGGCCCGCATCGGCCCGACGGTGTGCGAGCTCGACGGCCCCACGCCGACGGAGAAGAGGTCGAGGACCGACACGTACGCGCTCATGGAGACCATGGTCGCACCTCGTCCCACGATGCGGGCGGTTTTTGCTATAGCGAATGGTGTGGCCGGTCGACCCTGCCGAGAACGACGGGGCAGGTCGCGAGGTGGTCGTCCACGAGGCCACAGGCCTGCATCGCGGCATACGCCGTCGTCGGCCCGACGAACCGGAACCCGTGCCTCTTGAGCGCCTTCGAGAGCGCGGTCGACTCGGGGGTGAGCCCGGGGACGTCGCCCCAGGTCGCGGGGCGCTCGCGACCGGCCGGTGGCGCGAACGACCAGATCAGCTCGTCCAGCGTGCGCCCGCTCTCCTGGAGCGCCAGCAGGGCGCGCGCGTTGTCGATCGTCGCGGTGATCTTCTGCCGGTTGCGGATGATGCGGGCGTCGCCGAGCAGACGCTCGACGTCGGCCTCGTCGAACGCGGCGACGGCCTCCGGGTCGAACCCCGCGAAGACCTCGCGGAAGGCGGGGCGCTTGCGCAGCACGGTGATCCAGGACAGGCCCGACTGGAACCCCTCGAGCGCCAGGCGCTCGAACAGCGCCGTGTCCCCGTGCACCGGGACCGCCCACTCCGTGTCGTGGTACTCCTCGTAGAGCGGGTCGCCGTCGCCGAAGCACCGGACGCCGGGCTGCGGGGAGGCGGGCACGTCGTCGGGCACCGCCAGGGGCGTCGGCGGGGTCGTGTCGGTCGTCATGCGTCCACTCTGCCCGGTCCCGCCGACACGGCGACTGCGCCGTACGCCGGGTGTGGACGGGGACCTCGCGATCAGGGCCTGTGCACGCTCACGCTCCCGGAGGCGGCGTGGGAGGCAGGCGGAGGTCCGCGATCGCGCGCAGCGCGTCGAGGTGCGCGCCCAGCGCCGCGCGGCCGGCGCCCGTCAGGCGGACCCACGTGCGCGCCCGGCGACCCGACCGCTCCTTGGAGATCTCGACGTATCCGGCGGCCTCCAGCACGGTGAGCTGCTTGGACAGCGTCGGGTCGGAGAGCTCGATGGTGTCACGCAGGGTCTTGAAGTCGGCCTTCTCGACGCCGGACAGCGCCGCGACCACCGAGAGGCGCACGGGGGAGTGGATCACCTCGTCGAGGGTGTGGCGTGGGTGGTGCTCGGCGGCGTCGCCCGTCGACGACCCGGTGGGCTCGGTCGTCACGCCGTCACCGCCGTCTCCCGTGGCGCGGGGATCCACGCCGCGAGGAGCAGCGGGACGGCGCTGACGAGCGCCGCGGGGACCCAGAACGCGACGTCGCCGGCGAACCGGTCGAGACCGACGAAGAGCGTCGCGCCGTAGACGACGGCCCAGGCGCCGGCACCGAGGGCCAGTCGCGGGCGCGCGCCGGCGACCATGGCGCCCTGGCGCGCGGCCCAGGTGACGCCCACGGTCACGAGCAGCGCCCAGGCGCTCATGCCGACCACGAAGCCGGCCCGGCCACCGAGGCCGAGCGCGAGCACCAGACCGACGCTCGCCGCGGCCCAGCCCGTGAGGTAGAGGCGGACCCATCGCCAGGCCCTGGCGCGGGTGGAGGCGGCGAGCCGCGACGCGTCCGCCAGCGCCGAGGAAGCCTCGGCGGGGCTGGGCGCGGTGCGGGAGGGCGTGTCGTCGGTGCTCATGGATGCCATTCAAGCATTCAGTTTCCAATGTGGCAACTAGTTTCCTCGGGGAGTTCTGCCGATGGCCGGGCGTCGGTCGTCCAGGGCACACTGGGTCCCGGCCGGGTGCACCCGGCGCGATGACGCCGTCGTCCCGACCATCGTCTCCCCGAGGAGCAGCCATGTCCGACGCCCTGGCCGCGCTCGCCGCCGCCGTCGCGGCGGCGCCGTCGAGCGCCCCCCTGCGCGTCCACTACGCGAGCCTCCTGCTGGCCGCCGGGCGACCGGTCGAGGCGCTCGAGCAGGCGAGCGCCGCGCTGCGGATCGACCCGGCCGACGGCGAGGCGCTCCGCCTGGTCCAGGACTCGGCCGTCGCCGCGGCGACGGGGGCCCGGCCGGCGGCCGACCCGCCCGCGACGGGTCCCGGCGCGTCGTCGACCCCGGTCGCCGGGCTGCACGCACCGACGTCCGCGCCGGGAGGCCACGACGACGGGATCATCACCGGCGTGCCGTCCGACGCGACCGTCCCGCGCGCGCCCGGCGCGCCCGCGCCCGGCACCCCGACCGCGGAGGTCCCCGCGGCACCCGCCCCCGCGTCCACGCCCGGCGTTCCCGCCGCGCCTGGCCCCGCGGCATCCGGTCCCGCGGCGCCGTCGGGCATCGACTGGGACCGGTTGGAGCACGAGGTGGGTGTCCACGTCCCGGCACCCTTCGTCGAGACCCCGGCCGTCGAGGCGCCGCCCGGGCAGGCGCCCGCCGTGCCGCCCGCCGGGCCGGGCTCCGCTCCCCTCGAGGAGGCCGACGGCGCCGCGCCGCCCGCACCGGGGGGCCAGCCGTTCCTCGTCCCCGCGCGCGACGACGCCCCCGACGACGGGTCCGGGCTGCTCGAGGTCTCGCGCGAGACGGTGACGCTCGCGGACGTCGGCGGGCTCGAGCCGGTGAAGCAGCGCATCCGCGAGGCGTTCCTGGAGCCGATGCGCCACCAGGCGATCGCCAAGGCGTTCGGCAAGTCGCTGCGCGGCGGGCTCCTGCTCTACGGGCCGCCCGGGACCGGCAAGACGTACATGGCCCGGGCCGTCGCGGGCGAGCTCGGGGCGCGCTTCCTCACGGTGACGCTCGCGGACATCCTCGACAAGTACATCGGGGAGAGCGAGCAGAACCTGCACGCGCTGTTCCAGAGGGCGCGACAGCTCGCGCCCGCCGTGCTCTTCCTCGACGAGGTCGACGCGATCGGCGGCAAGCGCGCGCAGTACTCCGGCTCGTCAGGCATGCGGACCGTCGTCAACCAGCTCCTCCAGGAGATGGACGGCATCGGCTCCGACAACGACGGGCTGTTCGTCCTCGGCGCGACGAACCACCCGTGGGACGTCGACACGGCGCTGCTGCGCCCGGGGCGGTTCGACCGCGTCGTGCTCGTCCTGCCGCCCGACGAGCCGGCGCGCGAGGCGATCCTGCGCCACCACCTCGCCGGTCGCCCGGTCGCGGGGATCGACCTGCGCTCGGTCGTGCAGCGCACCGACGGCTTCTCTGGCGCCGACCTCGAGCACCTGGCGGCGACGGCGGCCGAGAAGGCGATGATGGACTCGATCGCGTCGGGGCAGGTGCGGCCGATCACCATGGCGGACCTGGACGCCGCGCTCGCCGACGTGCGTCCCTCGACGACGGCATGGCTCCAGTCCGCGCGCAACGTCGTCACCTTCGCGAACAACGACGGCCGCTACGACGACCTCGCCGCGTACCTGCGCGCGCGACGCATGCTCTGAGCAGGGCCTCGACCGTGAGCACCACGACCGACCCGCGCGCCGTCGCCTCGCGCGCGGAGCTGCTCGTCCAGATGGGGCGGCCCGAGCGCGCGCTCGACGAGGTCGACGACGCGCTCGCGAGCCTGCCCGACGACCCGCGCCTGCTCCTCGCCGCCGCCTGGGTGCGGCTGCACCTCCAGCGCTCGGCCGAGGCGCTGCCGCTCCTGGAGCAGGTCGTCGGCGCGCAGCCCGCGGCCGACGGCGCGCTGTACCTGCTCTCGATCGCGCGCCAGAACACCGGCGACGTGGCCGGGGCGCGGGACGCCGCGGCGAAGGCGCTCGAGCTCGACCCCGACGACGCGCGGTACCACCTCCAGCTCGCCGACACCCACCTGTCGGGCCGGGTCCGCGGTGCCGACCGGAGGCTCGCGCGCGAGCGCATCGACTCGGCGCTCGAGCTCGCTCCGGAGAACCCCGACCGGATCGTGCAGGCCGCGCGGCTCTGGTCGAGGCTCGGCGACGACGACCGGGCACGCGCGCTCGTGCGCCAGGGCCTCGCCGTCGCCCCGGAGCACGAGGACCTGCTCTACCTCGACGCGGCGCTCGCCCTCGACGCCGGCCGCAGCGCGAAGGGGTACAGCGGCGTCCTCGCGATGAACCCCGAGCACGCCGAGGCCGGCTACCTGCTGCACCTCAGCGTGTGGCAGCAGATCCTGCGTCTCGTCGAGATGCCGGTCCTGCTCGTCGGCGCGGTCGCGCTCGTCGTCGCCTTCTCGATGAGCGACGCGTACGTCGGCAGCGTCCCGGTCTGGGGGATCGTGGTCCTCCTGTGGACCGGGATCACCGCCCTGCGCGTGCTGCCCGTCCTCCTCCAGGTGCCACGCGGCCTGCTGCGCCGCACGCTGCGCCGGACGCCGTTCCGGGGCGGGACCGTCGCCGCCGTGGTCGTGGGCTGGGTGGGCGTGCTCGCGGGTCTCGCGCTGCTCTACGTGGTGCGCGACGCCGTCGTCGTGCGCTGGTTCCTCGTCGGCCTGGGCGGGGTGCTCGCGGTCACGGCCGTGACGTCCGCGGTCCTGCACGCGGCCATGCTCACGCAGACGCGCGAGCTCGGGTACCTCCCGCCCGGCCCCGCGGGGGCGGCCCGCGTCGCCGGGCTGCGGTCAGGGCTGCGCGGCGCCGTCGTGCGGCGCACGGTGGTCATGGGCCTCGTCGCGATCGTGGTCGCCGCGATCGGCCCGGGAGGGTTCGCGCGCGGCGACGCCCGGCCCGTCGCGGCGCTCGCCGCCGTCGCGTTCGTCCTGCCGGTCGCGGTCGGCCTGTGGGTCGCCTGGCGTGTGGCCGCCCAGCAGCGCGCGGCGACGGACGAGCGCCCGGCCGTCAGCGCCGGCGCGGCCGCCCGTGCCGGCCTGGGCGCAGCGGTCCTCCTCGTCACGACGGCGCTCCTCGCGCTCGGCGGGGTGGCGGCGCTCGCCGCGCTGCCCGTCAGCCCGGGCGAGCACGACGCCGACGGCCGCTACGTCCAGGCGCCGAAGGCCCCGCGCGACCCGGACTCGGACGTCCAGGAGTGCACCGGGCGCCCCGTGACGCGCCTCTCCTGCATCCAGGAGAACAACCGCACCCGGCAGGAGGAGCTGCGCGACCGGATGGAGGGCATCGACATCCCGAGCATCGACGTCCCGACGCTCGACCTGCCGGACCTGCCCGAGGTCCAGGTGCCCGACGCCCCGGCCCAGCCGACTCCCTGACGAGGTGAGACTCCGGCCGAACGGGTGGGGCGCCGGCCCACCCGTGGGCCCGGCACCGTGCGGCGGTCAGCCGTGGTCGGCGACCGCGCGGGCGGCGGCACGCTGGGCGACGAACGCCTCGATCCCGTCGAGGAGGATGTCGAGCCCGAACCCGATGTCGCTCTCCCAGTCGTCGGGCTGGGCCTCGGCCGGCGTCCATGCGGCGAGCGCCCCGGTGAGCGCGGGGTAGGTCTCGGGGTCGACGAGCCGGGTGAGCACGAGCTCGTAGTCGGCGTACGGGTTGGCGGCCGCGACCGCGTCCTGGTCGAGCTCGGCCTCGGGCGTGTCGGCCGGGAGCCCCTGCGCGTGGCGCACGGCCTCGGCGGCGGCGCGCCGGGTCTCGACCTGGACGCGCCCCTCGCCGAGCACGTGCTGCGCGAGGAGCCCCACGATCTGGAGCTTCTCGTCCGTCGTCAGGTCGAGCGGCGCAAGGATCGCGAACGCGCGGTCGATCCAGCGCAGGCGGTTCGGGCCGACCTGCGCGGTCGTCAGCGGCAGGTCGAGGAACCAGGGGCGCGCGAGGACGCCCGCGATCTGCGCACGCGTCCAGGCCTCGAGCCCGGCGCGCCAGTCGCCCTCGTCGTACGGGGGCAGCTCGAGCACGTCCGCGGCGGCGTCGGCCATGAGGACGAGGAGCTCGTCCTTGCTCTCGACGTAGCGGTAGAGCGCCATCGACGAGTACCCGAGCGACTCGGCGACGCGTGCCATGGACACCGCGGGCAGGCCCTCGGCGTCGGCGAGGTCGATGGCCGCGCGCACCACCTGCTCGACGGTGAGCGCGGGCTTGGGGCCGCGCCGCGGGGCGGGGCCGCGTCCCCAGAGGCGCGCGATGACGGGCGGGAGCTCCGTCCCGGCGTCCGGTCGGTCGGTGCTGGGTCGGTCGTCGGCATCGGTCCCGGTCATGTCGTCATCCTCCCGCGGGCCTTGACCGCTCACGAAACTGTGTCTAACGTCAGCAGAATAGTATCGACCACAAACAGTTTCTTTCCAACGCCATTTCCACCACGTCCCAGGGAGTCCCCATGCCAGCACCCGACGTGCTCGTGCGCGCCGAGGGCCTGCGCAAGAGCTACGGCTCCGCCCGCAGGTCGGTGCGCGTGCTCGACGGCGTCGACCTCACGTTGCATCGCGGCGAGGTCCTCGCCCTCCTCGGCCCCAACGGCGCCGGGAAGACCACTACCGTCCGCATCCTCGCCACGCTCCTGCGCCCCGACGGCGGGACGGCCGGCGTCGCGGGCCACGACGTCGTGCACGACGCCGCGCGCGTGCGCGGCCTCATCAGCCTCACCGGCCAGTACGCCGCGGTCGACGAGAAGCAGTCGGGCCGCGAGAACCTCACGATGATGGGTCGCCTCGCGCACCTGCCGCGCCGGTCCGCGCGGGCCCGCGTCGACAGCCTGCTCGACGCGTTCGACCTCGCCGCGGCCGCCGACCGGCGGGTCGGCACCTACTCCGGCGGCATGCGGCGTCGGCTCGACCTGGCGGCCGGGCTCCTCACCCGTCCCCAGGTCATGTTCCTCGACGAGCCCACCACCGGCCTCGACCCGCGCAGCCGCCAGACCATGTGGGAGGTGATCCGCGGCGTCGTCGCCGACGGCACGAGCCTGTTCCTCACGACGCAGTACCTCGAGGAGGCCGACCAGCTCGCCGACCGCGTGGCGCTCATCGACGACGGCCGCGTCGTGGCCGAGGGATCGCCGTCGGAGCTCAAGCGCCGCGTCGGCGACGCGAGCATCGAGCTGACCTTCGCGTCGGTCGCCGAGGCGGCGTCGGTCGGGTCTGTGGGGCCCTGGCCGGAGGCGCTCGGCGTCACCTCCGCGACGCTCCGCGTGCCGACCGACGGGTCGGTCGAGCACGTGCGCGACGTCCTCGCCGCGGTGGCGGCGACCGGCGTCGAGCCCGTGCGGTGGGAGGTGCGCGAGCCGACCCTCGACGACGTGTTCCTCACCCTGACGGGCCACGCCGCGCGGACGCGCGACCGGGACGGCGTCGCGACCGCGACCGACCACGAGGAGACCGCAGCATGACCGCCGTGACCAGCGCTGCGCCGTCGGGCACGACGCCGCGTCTCCCCGCCCCCGTGGCCCGGCCGGGCCGGCACGTGCTCGCCGACGCCGGGACGATGGTCGCGCGTTCCCTGCGGCTCGTGCGCCGCGAGCCGGACGAGCTGGTCCTCGCGCTCGTGCTGCCCGTGATGCTCATGATCCTGTTCGTGTACGTGTTCGGCGGCGCGATGAGCGTCGGCACGGACTACGTCACGTACGCGACGCCGGGGATCATCCTGCTCTGCGCGGGCTACGGGGCGTCGAACACGGCGATCGCCGTGGAGCAGGACATGTCCGGCGGCATCATGGACCGGTTCCGGTCGATGCCGATCGCGAGCTGGACGGTCCTCGTCGGGCACGTCGTGGCGAGCGTCGTGAAGAACCTCGTGACGACGGCCGTCGTGCTGGGCGTCGCGTTCCTCATCGGCTTCCGGCCCGACGCGAACGCGCTCGAGTGGCTGGGGGCCGTCGGGGTCGTCGCGGCGTACGTGCTCGCGATCACGAGCATCGCGGCCTTCGTGGGCGTGCTCGTGCGCTCGCCCGCGGCGGCCGGAGGATTCAGCTTCTTCATGCTCTTCCTGCCGTACGTGTCGAGCGCGTTCGTGCCGCCGGAGACCATGCCGTCGTGGCTGCGCGGGTTCGCGGAGCACCAGCCCGTCACGCCGGTGATCGAGACGATCCGCGGCCTGCTCGTCGGCATGGACTCGACCGGCGCGCCGGTCACGGACCTGGGCCCGACGGCGGCCCTCGCCCTCGCGTGGTGCCTCGGCCTGGTCCTGGTGTTCCTCGGTGCCGCGGCGTGCGTGTTCGCCCGGCGCCGCCGTCAGTAGCGGGCGCGACGGCCTGCCGCGCCCGCGGCGAGCCGCCCGGCGAGGGGGACGACGGCCTGGACGGCCAGGCTGGCGGCCAGCGCGACCGAGAACGCCGCGGCGACGCCCAGGCGTTCGACGAGGAGCGCGACCAGGAGGCAGAACACCGCGAACCCGGTGAGCCCGGCGAGCAGTCCCCGTAGGAGGCGGACCGTCTCGGCCGAGCCGCGCTGCGCGAGCGCGAACGCGGCGACCACGCTCGACGCGATCGGGAACGGCGCGAGCACGCCCGTCATCGCGGGCCCGAGCGCGCCCGACGCGGTGGTGACGGCGAGGACGAGCGCCGCCGTCGTCGCGGCACGGGCGGGAAGGTCCCACCAGGGCGGCGGGACGGTCGACGGCGGGGGCCCCGGTGCGTCGGGCGGCATGACGCGGGACGCGCCCCAGAACGTCGCGAGCGCCACCACGAACGCGATCCCGGCGGGAAGCGTCAGCCGGGCGAGGGCGACGTCCGCCACGAGGCACGCGGCCCAGGACGCCGCGAGCGCACCGACCCAGCCGGTCCGGCGCGAGCACCGGCCGAACACCACGGCGAACAGGGCGAGCGACGTGAGGCCGAGGAGCGCCGAGGACGCCGCAGCGGCGCCGAACGCGGTGCCGTGGTCGAGCGTGGTGATGAGCAGGATCGGCCCGGCCACGACGGGCAGCCCGACGAGGACTCCCGTGAGCCGCGCGCCCCAGCGTCGTCCGGCGAGCGTGGACGCGACCACCAGAGCAGGTGCCAGCACGAGCTTGAGGAGCAGCGTCACGCGGTCACGGTAGCCGGTGCCGGTGCCGGTGACCGACCGCTCGCCCGGGCAGGAGGCCCCAGGGACACGAAGAAGGGCGGCGGTCCCGGAGTCCTGTCCACCGGGACCGCCGCCCGCGGGGGCGACACCGTCGACGTGAGGCCGCCCCCGAGTCGGGGGCCGGGCGGTGAGGAGGCCCCGCCCGGCCGTGCGCGACGGTCGGTCAGACCGCCGCGAGCCGACGGCGCAGCCCGAGCCCGACGCCCGCGACGCCCGCGAGCACGCTCCCGCCGACGAGCGCCGACATGCCGAGCGACACCCGTCCGACGGGGCTGTTCTCGACGCTGTCCTTGAGCTCCGCCGTGCCGTCGGAGAGGGTTCCCGTCCCGTCGGACAGCGTGGCCGCGCCGTCCGCGATGCGGGTGCTGCCGTCGTGCAGGTCCGCCGCGCCGTCGGCGAGCGTCGTCGTCCCGGCGTGCAGGGTCGTCGAGCCCTCGGCGAGCGCGGCGTTGCCCGCCGCCAGGGTCGTCGCGCCGGTGGACAGCGTCGTGAGCCCGTTCTGCAGGCGCAGCGTCCCGTCCTCCAGGCGGGTCGTCCCGGCGAACAGGTCGCCCGCGCCCGTGCGCAGCCGCACCGTGCCGGCGGAGAGGTCCGCCGCCCCGGTCGAGGCCCTGGCCGTCCCGGCCTTGAGGTCGGCGGCACCGGTGGCGAGGTCCGCCGTGCCCGTCGCGAGCTCGGAGGTCTTCGTCGCGAGGAACGCGTTGCCACCCGCGATCTGGAACGCGCCCTCGGCAAGGAGCACCGTGCCCTGGGCGAGCGCTGCCGAGGCCTCGGCTGCTCCCGTGTTCCCCGCGGAGAGCCGGGCGGCGCCGTCCGCCGTCGCGGCGTTCCCGGCGGCGAGGGTCGTCGCGCCTCCGGACACCTGAGCGGCACCGTCGGCGAGGGCGCGAGTCGCCCCGGCGAGCGAGGCGTTGCCCGCCGAGACCGTGCTCGCACCGGCGGCCAGTGCCTCGGCCCCTCCGGAGAGCTGAGCCGTCCCGGTGGCGAGACTCTGTGCTCCGCCGGAGACCGTGGCGGCACCGGAGGCGAGCCTGGCAGCACCCTCCGCGAGTCGCGTGGCGCCCGCGTTCGCCTCCTGGGCGCCGGTGGACACCCGTGCGGCTCCGGTGCTCAGGTCCCGAAGACCCGCCTCGAGCCGAGCCGCGCCTGCGGCGGCGCCCTGGTCACCCGCCAGTCCGTCGCGCAGGGCGGCTGCCCCGGCGACGAGCCCCCCGGCGCCGGCGTCGACCTGCGCCGCGCCGTCGCGCACCGAGCCCGCTGCGCCCGCGAGCGCGTCGAGCTTGGCCTTGAGGGCCGGGTCGTCGGTCGCCGCGGCCAGTCCCTGGAGCTGTGCCGCGAGGGAGTCCGCTCCCGCGTGGACCTGGTCGGCGCCCTGGGCCACCGACCGCGTCCCGTCGACCAGCCGGACCGCACCGTCGCGGGCCGAGGAGAGACCCGTGGCGAGTCCCGACGCGCCGTCCCGGAGCTGCGTGGCCGCGGCCGCGACCTGCTGAGCACCCGGTGCCAGAAGTGCTGTGCCCGCCTGCAGCGAGCCCGCCCCGGCGGACAGCTGCCCGGCTCCCTGCGCGACCGTCGCCGCGCCCGGTGCGAGCGCGCTCGCGCCTCGTGCGGTGGCGGCGACACCGTCGCGCAGGGTCGATGCGCCCGCGGAGACGCTGCTCGCACCGGTCGCCAGGTCGCGTGCGCCGGACGCAGCCCCGGAGAGACCCGTGGTGACCGTCGACGCCCCGTCCGCGAGGGTGCTCGCCCCGACGGCGAGCCGCGCGGTGCCGTCAGCGAGGTCGGACGCGCCAGCGGCGAGGGCCGAGGTGCCCTCGGCGAGCAGCCCGGCACCGTGCGCGGCCGTCGCGTTGCCGACGTACAGCTCGGCGGCGCCGTCCTTGAGCGTGCTCGCGCCGTCGGCGATCTGCGAGGCACCGTCGGCAGCGCGCGCGTTGCCGGCGGCGAGGCGGGCGGCCCCGGCGTCGAGGTCCTTGCTGCCCGCGGCGAGGCGGGCGGCGCCGCTCGCGGCGTCCCCCGTGCCCGCGGCGAGGCGGGCGGCCCCGGCGTTCAGCTCGTCCGCGCCGGCGGCGAGCTCGGTCGCCCCGTCGAGCGCGGTGGTGCCGCCCGCGGCGAGCTGGGCCGCGCCGTCGGAGGCCTTCTGGGCCCCGGCGACGAGCTCGCCGGCGCCGTCCTCCAGGTCGCCGGCCCCGTCGGCCAGGCGCTGGGCGCCGGCCTGGGCCTCGACGGTCCCGTCGGCGAGCGTCGACGCGCCGTCGGAGAGCTGCGTGGCGCCGTCGTCGAGGCGGGTCGCGCCGTCGGCGACCTTGCCGTTGTACACGAGCAGGAACGCGATCAGGCCGGCCACCGCGAGGGCGAGCACGGCGAGCGCGACGGACGTGAGGACCGTGTGGGTGCGCGACGGTCGGGGAGAGGCGTGCTGCGTCATCGGTCGTCCTTCCTCGCGCCCGGCGTCGTCGCAGGGCGGTCGGCAAGAGGGGAGAGGAGCGGGAGAGAGGCGGGGTCACGTGCGTGCCCGCCGCGGGAGTGCGCCGGGACCATGTCCCGCCAACGTTGGCGGGACGTGGAGTAGCAGGTAAATCCCGAACGACGCTAGCAACCGCCAGGACGGGGCGGACAGCGAGTACTAGGTACTTTCGCCGTCACGATTCGGTCACGGGGCCGAAGTATCAAGTACTCCGTACCGGAAACCGTCGCTCGGGGCAACGGACGCTCTCCATCGGCCCGCACCCGTCGCCGCGCACTGTTCATCCGCCCGTCACCGGGCGGTCCCGGGACGGTCGTCGTCGCGCCACCGCGGGACACCACCCTCTGCTCGACCCTCGTCGAAGGAGAGACATGTCAGTCATCCCTGAGCAGGCCCCTCGGCGGACCGCGATGCGCACCTCCGGGCGCGCACCGGCCCGCCGCGCGCGCCTCGCCGCGCTCGTCGCCACGGGCGCGACGCTCACCCTGGGGCTGGGCGCGCTGCCCGCGCTCGCCGCGGCTCCCGCGCACCCGGCCGGCGCCGCATCCCCGACCCCGAAGACGGCGCTCGCGACGGCGGGCGCCTGGACGACGCCCGCCGCGGACGAGACGTTCCACCGCCTCGCCACGTACCCGGTGTTCCAGAACCGCCCGGCCGGCGAGGACGCCGCCGCCGAGACGGTCGCCGAGATCTCGGCGGTCAGCGAGGACGGGCGCACCGTCGTCCACACGGACGCGCTCGCGCGCCGCATTGGCTTCCTCGACATCACGGACCCGGGCGCGCCGAAGGGCCTGGGCACGCTCAGCCTCGCCGAGCTCGGCTCGGAGCACGACGAGCCGACGTCGGTCGCGATCGTCGGCGGGTACGTCCTCGTCGTGGTGGACACGTCGGTGAGCTTCACCGAGCCGAGCGGGCGCCTCGACGTCGTCGACCTCGCGACGCGCGAGCGCGTGCGGTCGCTCGACCTCGGCGGCCAGCCTGACTCGATCGCCGTCACGCCCGACGGCACGCACGCCGTCGTCGCGATCGAGAACCAGCGCGACGAGGAGGTCACCCCCGAGGGTGGCGACGAGGGCGACCTCCCGCAGCTCCCCGCGGGCTTCCTCCAGATCCTCGACCTGCCGGGCGACGACCCGGCGGCCTGGTCGACCCGGGCCGTCGCGTTCCTCGACGAGGCCGGCGCGCCGCTGCCCGTGGTCGAGGCGGCCGGCCTCGACACCCCGCAGGACCCCGAGCCCGAGTACGTCGCGGTCAACCCGGCGGGCACCAAGGTCGCGGTGACGCTCCAGGAGAACAACGGCGTCGCCGTCGTCGACATCGCGACGGGCGAGATCGAGACCGTCTTCTCCGCGGGCGCGGTCGCCGTGTCCGGGATCGACGTGAAGAAGGACGGCGTGATCGACCAGACCGGGTCGATCCCGGCGACGCCGCGCGAGCCCGACGCGATCGGCTGGCTCGACGACGCGCACGTCGCGACCGCGAACGAGGGCGACTGGAAGGGCGGCTCGCGCGGCTGGTCGGTGTTCGACGCCGCGTCGGGCGAGGTCGTGTGGGACGCGGGTGCGGAGCTCGAGCGTCTCGCCGTCCGCGTCGGCCTGCACACCGAGGACCGCGCGGCCAAGAAGGGCGTCGAGCCCGAGGGCCTGACCGTCGCGACGCTCGGCGGGACGCGCTACGCGTTCGTCGGCTCCGAGCGCTCGAACTTCGTCGCGGTCTACGACGTCTCCGACCCGAGCGCCCCGCGGTTCGTCCAGGTGCTCGCGACGACCAACGGTCCCGAGGGCCTGCTCGTCGTCCCGCAGCGCGACCTGCTCGTCGTGTCGAGCGAGGAGGACGACGCCGGTGCGGGCGTGCGGTCGGCCGTCACGGTGTTCGGGCGCGGCGCGCAGTGGGCCGACGGCGCGGGGTCGCCGCAGTTCCCGAGCGTCGTCTCCGCGGTCGCGACCGAGGGCGCGCAGGCCGGTGCCCCGATCGGCTGGGGCGCGCTCGGCGCGCTGACCGCCGACCCGACCGATCCCCAGCGCCTGTGGACGGCGACCGACGCCGCGTACTCCACGACGCAGCTCCTGTCGCTCGACGTGCGCGGCTACGGCGCGGGCTCACCGGCCGTCATCGACCGGACGGTGACGCTCACGCGGGACGGCGCCCCGGTGGGCCTCGACGTCGAGGGCGTCGCGGCCCGCGCCGACGGCGGGTTCTGGCTCGGGGTCGAGGGCGCGAAGGGCGCGGAGAACGCGATCGTGCGCGTCGACGCCGCGGGTGCGGTCGTCGAGTCCGTCGCGCTGCCCGAGGCGGTCGCCGCGGGCCTCGGCAAGCAGGGCATCGAGGGCGTCGCGGTCGCTCCGGCCGTCTCGACGGCCGACGGAGACGCGGGAGAGGCTGCGGGCGAGCAGGTGTGGGTCGCGCTCCAGCGCGGCCTGACCACCGACGACGGCGGCACGGCGGGCACTGCGCGCCTCGGCCGCTACGACGTCGCGTCGGGCACGTGGGACTGGTTCGCGTACCCGCTCGAGCGGACCACGACCGACGGCGACTGGCTGGGTCTCAGCGAGGTGACCGTCGTCGACCACGACACCCTCGCCGTGATCGAGCGCGACAAGCTCAACGGCCCCGCCGCCGCGGTGAAGCGCGTCTACGCGGTCGACGTGCCCGACGTCGCCGTCGGGACCGCGTCAGCGGCCCCGGTCGCGGTGACCAAGGCGCTGGCGCACGACGTGCTGCCCGACCTGCGCGCCACGAACGGCTGGACGCAGGAGAAGCTCGAGGGCCTCACGGTCGGCGGCGACGGCACGGTCTGGGCCATCACCGACAACGACGGCCTCGCCGATGCCACGGGCGAGACCGTGCTCCTGAGCCTCGGTGCGGCGTCGGACGTGTTCGAGGGCCACCTCGACGGCGAGAACCCCGGCGGACCGGGCGAGCCCGGCGAGACGCCCGGCGCCGGCGAGCAGCCGCCGTCGTCCCCGCTGCACACGGTCGGCGCGGACGACCTCACCGACGCGAACCACGGCGGCGTCACTCTCTCCCCGGCGCGCGTCCGGGCGGGTGAGCAGGTCACGGCGACGGCCGAGGGCTTCGCGCCCGGCGAGTGGGTCTCCGCGACCCTCTTCTCGACGCCGGCGGACCTCGGGATGTACCGCGCCGACGCGTCGGGCACGCTCACGGCGACCGTGACGGTCCCGGTCGACGTCGCGGCGGGCGAGCACCGTTTCGCGATCGTCGGGCAGGTGGACGGGCGCGTCCTGTGGACGGAGCTCGAGGTCCTCGCGGTGGACGGCGCGGCCGGAGGGGCCGACGGCGAGGGGTCGGGCCGGCCGGACGGGCTCGCCACGACCGGCGCGCACGTCGGCGCCGTGGTGGGCCTCGCGATCGTGCTCGTCGCCGGCGGGGCGACGATCGTCGTCGCCCGGCGCCGCATGCGCGGCCTCCCGGGCTGACGGCCCGGCCCCACGCCGAGCCCGGGGTTTCGGGCGGTCTCGAGACCGAGACCGCCCGCAACCCCGGGTTCGGCCGACCGGGTGCCGGCGCGACCGGCTCAGTCGCGGTCGTTGGGCATGAGGGCCCAGAGGATGAGGTACGCGATGACCTGCGGGCCGGGGAGCAGGATCGAGACCGCGGCGACGATGCGCACGACGGTCGGGTCCCACCCGAACCGGCGGGCGATCCCTGCGCACACGCCCGCGATCATCCGACCGTGGCGCGGCCGGGACAGGGTCGGCCGGAACGAGGCTGCGGAGGCGTCTGAGGTGCTCATACCTCGACGGTAGGAGCGCGCCCGTCGCGGCGGTATCGGGAAGTCCCCCGAACCGACCCTGATCCTCGGGACACGGACCCTGACCCTGACTTCTGGTTCAACGCCCGAGCGCGGCCTCGAACGCCGCCAGTGCGCGGGGCGACGCGAGCGCGAACGTCACCGCCGTGACGCCGTCGCCGGGGTCGGCGCTCGGACGGGCGGCGGACCACCCGCGCACGGCCCCGACCGCGACCCGCGCGACGTCGTCGACGTCCCAGCCGTAGACGCCCGCGCTCACGGCGGGGAAGGCGACGGTCGCGGCGCCGAGGTCGGCGGCGACGTCGAGCGAGCGCGTGAAGCACGACGCGAGGAGCGCGGGGTCGGTCTGGCCGCGGTGGCGGTTCGGCCCGACCGTGTGGACGACCCAGCGGGCGGGCAGGTCGTAGGCGCCGGTCGCGACGGCGTCGCCGACGGGCAGGCCGTCGGGGAGGGTCGTGCGCCGGATCCGTCGGCACTCCTCCAGGAGCCCGGGACCGGCGGCGGTATGGATCGCGCCGTCCACGCCCCCGCCGCCGAGCAGCGACGAGTTGGCGGCGTTGACGATCGCGTCGACCGTGAGCGTCGTGATGTCGGCGAGCCGGGCGTCGAGGTCCATGGCCCCATCGTGCCTCGCGGCGCGTCGCGACGGCCGAGCACGTCCTCACGCGCGGTCGAGCACGACCTGAAGGACGGAAAGCGCCCCAAAACGACCTTCAGGTCGTGTTCGGCGGGGGAGGTCAGTCGCGCGAGACGATCACGCTCGCGCTGTGGCCGCCGAACCCGAACGCGTTGACCAGCGCGTGCCGGGCGGTCGTCTCCCGGGCGGTGCCGCGGACGACGTCGAGGTCGATCGCCGGGTCCAGCGCGTCGAGGTTGAGCGTCGGCGGCACGCGGCCGTCGCGCACGGCGAGCAGCGCGACGAGGATGCCCAGCGCGCCGGAGGCGCCGAGCAGGTGGCCCGTCGCGCCCTTGGTGCTCGTCACGGGCGGCGGCATGCCGAGCGCGGCGTGGAGGGCGTCGGACTCGTTGACGTCGCCCACCGGGGTCGACGTCGCGTGCGCGTGGACGAGGCCGAGGTCGCCGGGGGAGAGGCCCGCCGACCGCAGGGCCATCCCGATCGTCCGGGCCTGGTTCTCGGGGTCGCCGCCGACGATGTCGAACGCGTCGGACGTCAGGGCAGCGCCGGAGACGACGCCGTGCACCGCGGCACCGCGCGCCCGCGCGTGCTCCTCGCTCTCCAGGACGAGGAGCGTCGAGCCCTCGCCCATGACGAAGCCGTCGCGGTGCGCGTCGAACGGTCGCGACGCCTGCTCGGGCTCGTCGTTGCGCGTCGACATGGCCCGCGCCGCGGCGAACGCGGCGAGGGAGAACGGCCGGACCCCCGCCTCCACGCCGCCGCACACGACGACGTCTGCCGACCCGGCGAGGATCATCTCGCGGCCCATCGTGATCGCCTCCGACCCCGCGGCGCACGCGCTGATCGGCGCCCGCGCACCCGCTCTGGCCCCCAGGTCGATCGAGAGCCAGGCCGCCGGACCGTTGGCCATGAGCATGGTGACGGTGTGCGGCGAGACGCGCCGGGGCCCCTGCTCGTCGAGCACGTGGGACTGGTCGAGCGTCGTCGCGATCCCGCCGTTCGCCGACCCGACGACGACGGCGAGGCGCGTGGGGTCGACGTCGGGCGACCCGGCCGACGCCCAGGCCTCGCGGCCCGCGACGAGCGTGAGCTGCTCGGCCCGGTCCGTCCGGCGCACCTCGCGCACGGCGAGCCCCTCCGCGAAGGCGTCGTCCACCCGTGCCGCGATGCGCACGGGCAGGTCGGCGGCCCAGTCCTCCTTGATGGCCCGCACCCCGGGCTCGCCGCGCAGCAGCGCGTCCCAGGTGTCCTCCGCGGTGAGCCCCACGGGGGTCACCGCCCCGTAGCCGGTGACGACGGCTCGTGTCATGGTGTCCCCCTACCTGCGGGCGTCGCCCCGGCGGCGACGGTTGTGGTCGATGGGTCCCATTTCAAGACATCCGTATGGGGTTTGTCTTGTCCGACAGTGTGACAGTGCGCACGCTGTCACTCACCACGAGTGAAGCGGCGGGTCGGCGATCCGAGCGCGGCGGGTTCGCAAGGTCGCGTACCGTCGGCACACAGACGGGACATGGAGGAGCGCCAGGTGGGTCGTGCAGCGGGAGCGGTCGGCGCGGTCGTGGCCGCCGTGCTGGGGCTCGCGGGCTGCGCGACGGCGGACGGGCCGGCAGGCGGTACCGCGGGGGAGGGGTCGTACCGGTGCTGGGAGACGGTGGTCCCCGACGACGTGCTGGAGTCGGGCGTGACGGCGGACCACCTCAGCGAGGACGGCCGGGCCGCGCTCGACGGTCTCGAGGTGCCGCCGATCGACCCCGCCGAGTGGACCGTCGTCGAGGACGGAGCCGAGCGCGTCGCCCTCCTGCGCGAGCTCGACGACCCCGAGGACCTTGGCGCGGGTGACGTGCGCACGCACGAGATGCTCGTGATCGAGTGGACCGACGCGCCGAACCTCGACCCGTCGCCCACGTGGTTCCTCACCGCCGCGCAGACCTGCGCCCTGCGCGCCGACCTCGGCGGGCTCGGCACCGCGACGCTCACCCTGGACCCGGAGCACCCGCCGGTGCCCGACGCACGCGAGCTGCACCTGCTCGTCACCGAGATGGCGTGCAACGACGGGGAGGACGCCGAGGGCCGGGTGCGGCTGTCAGCGCTCGCCGTGCGTGACGACGCCGTCGCGGTGACGGTCGGCGTCGAGCCGCGCACGGGCGAGGCGAACTGCCCGTCGAACCCGCCGACACCGTTCGTCGTCGAGCTCGACGAGCCCCTCGGCGACCGGGTCGTGCTCGACGCGTCGGTGCACCCGGCGCGGGAGGTCGTGCTGCCGTGAGCCGGGCGTGGTCCCGGGGCACGACGGCGGCCGTCGTGCTGGCCCTCGCGGCGGGGGCGACCGGGTGCACCGTAGACCGGACGCCTACGGCGACCGCGTCCCCTCTGCAGGTGCCGGCGCCCGACCTCCCGCCGACCGACGGCGTCCTCGACTACCAGCTCGGCGGCGCGTACGACGAGGTCGACGCCGGTTCCGGGCCCGTGGCGCCCGATGTCGTCGTGCGGGACGCGACCGCCGAGCCCCTGCCTGGCGCGTACTCGGTCTGCTACGTCAACGGGTTCCAGACCCAGCCCGGCGAGGCCGACCGGTGGCTCGACGACCACGAGGACCTGCTCCTGCACGAGGCGTCTGGTGGCCTCGTCGTCGACCCCGACTGGCCGGACGAGCACGTCCTCGACCCGTCGACCCCCGAGCAGCGCGAGGGCATCCTCGCGATCCTCGGCCCGGTCGTCACGGGCTGCGCCGACGACGGGTTCGACGCCGTCGAGATCGACAACCTCGACACGTGGACACGGTTCGACGCGATCGACGAGGACGGCGCCCACGCGCTCGCGCGGGCGTACGTCGACCTCGCGCACGACGCCGGCCTCGCGATCGCGCAGAAGAACGCGGCGGAGGTCGCGGGTGTCGCGCGCGGCGTCCTCGGGTTCGACTTCGCCGTCACCGAGGAGTGCGCGGTCTTCGACGAGTGCGCCGCCTACACCGACGTCTACGGCGACCACGTGCTCCAGGTCGAGTACCCCGACGCGCTCGACGACGCGGGCCTGACCTTCGACGACATCTGCGCCCGCGACGACCGCGCCCCGCTCACCGTCCTGCGCGACCGCGACCTCGTAACCCCCGACGACCCCGACTACGTCTACATGACCTGTTGACCGCGATGTTGAGGAGATTCGGCCAGAAGCGTCGAGTGCAAGCAGCCGACGCGTTGTAGCGGTGCCCCGGGCGTTCTGGTGCACTGTCCGGTGTGAGCGCACAGACTCCTGCCGGAGCGGCTCTCCGGGAACTCGTTCCGGAGCTGATGGCCGGGTATGACGACATCGTGTGGCAGTTCGACGACGGATCCGACGCCCTCTGCATCGTCATGAGCCCGGTCGGAGCGCCCGAGCGTGTCGCGCGCGTGCTCGTCCACCACGGTGAGGAGGTCTTCGCACTGCAGTTCGGTTCCCACGTAGGGGTGACGTTCGCGTATCAGCAGGACGAGAAGCCGGACGAGCTCCGCGATCGGATCGCTACCGCGGTTGCCACGGTCCGCGGACCCAGCCGCCTCGTCCTGACCTTTGCCGGCACGACACAGACACGGAGTGAGCTCGTGCTCGCACCCGATTCGCCCGACGAGCACGGCGACGGCGTCTGGATGGAGCGGCAGACCGCCGAGCTCCTCTGGCGCGTGCGACGGCGTCGACTTCGGCGAGAGGTGCGCGACTTCCCCAGGCTCTAGCCTGCCCGCCCGTCTCCTCGCCGAGGCCACGCCAGCGATCGAGCCGTCACCAGCCGTCGGGCGTGAGGAGCTTGCGGATGCGCTTCTCGCTCACCGGGCCGTCGGTGCCGAGCTGCTGCGCGAACAGCGAGACGCGCAGCTCCTCGACCAGCCACCGCACCTCGGCCAGGTCGGCAGCGCGGACGGGGTCGGCCGGGCCCTGGGCGTAGGCGGCACGGGCGCGCTGGTACGCCTCCTCGACGTCGTGCACGCGCCACGCGAGCTCGGCGTCCCGGTTCGGGTTCGCCTGCGCCTTCTCCAGCCGGTACGACGCCGCGCGCAGGTAGCGCGTCAGGTGCGGCAGGCGCCGGGGCGGGGTCTGGGAGACGAAGCCGTCGTGGATCAGACCCGCGGCCTGGTCGCGCAGGTCGGTGAGCGTGTTCAGCAGCGCGAGGCTGTTCGACGCGCGGATCTCCGCGTCGAGGTTCCGCGACGCGGTGAGCGCGGCGACCACGTGCCCGACCACCTGGTGCACCTGGTCCTCCAGGTGCGTCCGCACGAACACCCGCGCCGCCGCATAGGCCTCGGCGTCGCGGATCGTCGCGACGTCCGGCTGCGTGCCGTACTGCCCGCTGCCCCCGCTCGTCAGCGCGATCACCGCGGCGAGCTGGAGGTCCGCGACGAGCGCGTCCGTGTTCCGGTACGGGCTGGCCGCCATCGTGAGCGACTGCGTCCCGTTCCACCGGCTCGTGATGCGCCCGGTCTGGAGTGCCGTCTCGGACAGCAGCAGACGCCGCACGCCGCGCGCATGCTCGCGCGCCTGCGCGTTCGCGTCGGCCAGCACGCGCAGCGCCACGACCGGCTTGCCCTTCGCGTCCTGCTCCTCGACCACGGCGGGGTACCCCCGCACCACGACCCCACCCCCGAGGTCCGTCGACACGCTGCTGGGTAGCGTCCCGTCAGTGAGGCTCGCAGGCCACGTGGTGAGCCCACTCTGCTCGGTGACGAGCACGCTCGTGGTCGGGTCCGCGGCGGCTGCCGCAGCTCGACCTGCATCTCGCCCGGGCGAGTCGGTCGCCGTGGCCACCCGCTCGTCGTCGGGCCCCGCGGCCTGGCTGCCGCGTGTCGGTGAGCCGGACGCGGAGGCGGTGGAGGGGGCGTCGGATGCGAAGGGCGTGGCGGGCCTGGCGGGAGCGCCGTGAGGAACGAGCGGCGCGGATGGTAGCCCGAGCACCGACGCCCCCTCCGCCGCCGAACCCGGCCCCGAGACCGACGCACCCGATCCCGAAGCCGCCTCGCGCAGAGCAGCACCCACCGCGCCCTTGACCGCCGCCCGCACCGCCGCCTGGTTCTGGGCGGCGAGGCGGCGCTGGAGCGCGAGGAGGTCCTTCGACTCGTCGAGGACCACGGAACCGCCGCGGCCGCGCGGGTCCTCGACGCGGAACGTCATGCGCAGGTGCGCGGGCAGGCGCGCCTCCTGCTCGGGGCCCCACGCGTCGTCGGGGATGACGACGTCGCGCAGCGCCCGGACGGCGCGCGTGAACGCGACGTGGAACGGCTCGGCCATGTCGCCCGCGCGGGCCATGTCCTCCCAGGTCGGCGTGTGCTCGCGCAGCCAGGCGACGACGTCGCGCGCGACGTCCGGTGCCGGCACGAGCTGCACGCGGACCGGCTTGGGCAGCGAGCGGATCGTCGCCGTGGCGAGCTCGTCGAGCAGGCCGGGGACCATCCAGTCGAATCCGTCGGGCACGACGCGGTTGAGCACGGAGATCGGGACGTGCACGGTGACGCCGTCGGCCTCGGTCCCGGGCTGGAACTGGTAGGTGAGCGGGAGCGTGAGCTCGCCCTGGGGCCAGGTCTCGGGGAACTGCGAGGTGTCGATCTGCTCGGCGTCGGGCACGAGCTGTTCGAGCGTGAAGGTGAGCAGGTCGGGGTCGCGGCGCCGCGCCGTCTTCCACCAGCGGTCGAAGTGCGCTGCCGACACGACGTCGTCGGGCACGCGCTCGTCGTAGAAGTCGAACAGCACGTCGTCGTCGACGACGAGCCCGCGCTGGCGCGAGCGCGCCTCGAGCTCCTCGGCCTCCTCGAGGAGCTTGCGGTTGTCGTGGAAGAACCGGTGGTGCGTGGTCCACTCGCCCTGCACGAGCGCGTGCCGCACGAACATCTCGCGCGCGGCCTCGGGGTCGACCTTCGCGTAGAGGACCTTGCGGTCGGCGACGATCGGCACGCCGTACAGCAGCACCTTCTCGGTCGCGATCGCCGCGCCGCGCTTGGTCGACCAGTGCGGCTCGGAGTACGTGCGCCGTGCGAGGTCGCCCGCGAGGTCCTCGGCCCACTCGGGCTGGATGCGCGCGACGTCGCGCGCCCACAGCCGCGACGTCTCCACGAGCTCGCCCGCCATGATCCAGGCCGGCGGCTTCTTGCTCAGCGGCGACCCGGGGAAGATCGCGAACCGCGCACCGCGCGCGCCGGTGTACTCGTTGCGTGCCTGCTTCTGCGCGCGCCGCAGCGCCTTGGCGCGGGCCTCGCCCTTGAGATGCGCGACCGAGGACGCCTTCACGTCGCCCGTGTCCTGCATCCCGATCTGGGAGAGCAGCCCGGACAGCAGCGCCTTGTGGATCGTGTCGCCGTCCCAGGCGCGCTTGTACGCCTGGGTGTCGGGGGTTGCGTCGGGAGCGGTGGTCGGGTCCGCGGCGGCTGCCCCCGAGGTGCTCGGGCTACCGGCCGCGCCGCGTGCGCGCGGCTTGTACGACATGTCGATGCCGAGGGGCTTGGACATCTCGCGGAGCTGGGCGACGACGTCCTGCCACTCGCGGATGCGCAGGAAGTTGAGGTACTCGGCCTTGCACAGGCGGCGGAACGCCGAGGACGAGAGCTCGTGCTGCTGCTCGCGGACGTACTCCCAGACGTTGAGGTAGGTGAGGAAGTCGGAGTGCGGGTCGGTGAAGCGCGCGTGCGCCTGGTCGGCCTGCGCGCGGACCTCGGCGGGGCGCTCGCGCGGGTCCTGGATCGACATGACGGCGGCGATGATCGCGACCTCGCGCGCGACGCCGAGCCTCGACCCCTCCCAGATCATGCGGGCGAGGCGCGGGTCCATGGGGAGCTGCGCGAGCACGCGCCCGACCTCGGTGAGGCGCGTGACGCCGTCGGACGCGGCGAGGGCGCCGAGCTCGGTGAGGAGCTGGACGCCGTCCCGGACGGCGCGCGTGTCCGGGGGCTCGACGAACGGGAAGCGCGCGACCTCGTCGGGGGTCTCGACGACGCCCACGGAGATCATCTGGAGCAGCACGGACGCGAGCGAGGTGCGCAGGATCTCGGGCTCGGTGAACTCGGGCCGGGAGACGAAGTCGTCCTCGGAGTAGAGCCGGATCGCGATGCCGTCGGCGACGCGGCCCGAGCGGCCGGAGCGCTGGTTGGCGCTCGCCTGCGACACGGGCTCGATGGGCAGGCGCTGGACCTTGGTCGCCTTGGAGTAGCGCGAGATGCGCGCGGTGCCCGGGTCGACGACGTAGTGGATGCCCGGCACGGTGAGCGAGGTCTCGGCGACGTTGGTCGCGAGCACGATGCGCCGCGAGGAGTGCGCCTGGAACACGCGGTGCTGCTCGGCCGACGACAGCCGCGCGTACAGCGGGAGGATCTCGACGCGCTGCGGGTGCTTCGGGTCGGTGACGCGGTCCTTGAGGTGGCCCGTGAGCGCGTCGGCGGCGTCGTGGATCTCGCGTTCGCCCGAGAGGAACACGAGGATGTCGCCGTGCCCCTCGCGCATGAGCTCGTCGCACGCGTCGACGATGCCGGTCACGAGGTCCTTCTCCTCGGCGCCCGCGCGGCCCTCCGCCTTCCCGGAGCCCGGGTCGACGTCGGGCGACAGCGGCCGGTACCGGATCTCCACCGGGTAGGTGCGGCCGGACACCTCGACGACGGGCGCGGCGTCGGGCAGCGCGTCGACCACGTAGTCCGGCGCGCCGCCGAGCTGAGCGAGGTGCGCGGGGGAGAAGTGCTGCGCGAAGCGCTCGGAGTCGATCGTCGCCGACGTGATGATGAGCTTGAGGTCGGGACGGCGCGGCAGGAGCCTCGCGAGGTAGCCGAGCAGGAAGTCGATGTTGAGGGACCGCTCGTGCGCCTCGTCGACGATGATCGTGTCGTACGCGAGGAGCTCGGGGTCGCGCTGGATCTGCGCGAGCAGGATGCCGTCGGTCATGACCTTGACGAGCGTGTCCTCGCTGGAGGTGTCGGTGAACCGCACCTGGTACCCGACGACGCCGCCGAGCTCCGTGCCGAGCTCCTCCGCGATGCGCTCGGCGACCGTGCGCGCGGCGATGCGGCGGGGCTGCGTGTGCCCGACCTGACCCTTGCGGCCACGGCCGAGCTCGAGCGCGATCTTGGGGAGCTGCGTGGTCTTCCCGGACCCCGTCTCGCCCGCGACGATGACGACCTGGTGGTCCCGGATCGCGGCGGCGATGTCCGCGCGCCGCGCGCTCACCGGGAGCTGCTCGGGGTACGTGATGGGCGGGACCGTCACGGCCTCGCGCGCCTGCGCGGCCCGTTCGAGCTGCGCGCGGCTCACCTGCCGCGGACCCGCCGGCGTCCGCTCGCCTCGGCCGCGACGCGTCGCCGTCGTGCCGGTCGGGGTGCCCGACGCTGGGCGGTCACCCTGCCCGCGGCCGCGGCGGTTCCCGCGACGCCGGCGACCCTCGCGCGGGGTGCCCTCGGCGGCGCCGCCCTGCTGGGCAGGGCGCGCGTCAGGCTGGTTCGCTGCGGGCTCGGTACTCACGACGGTCCATTCTCTCAACCCGTCGCAACTTCATTGCTCCGAGGGTGGGGCGACCCTGGTGGAGGGTGCTGTCGTTTTGCTAGCGTGGTGATCGGAGGTGGTCGAGGTGGCGACGCTGACGATCCGAGGGCTCGACGACGACGTGCGCGAGCGGCTGCGAGCGCGTGCCGCAGAGCACGGCCGGTCGATGGAGGCGGAGATCCGCGCGATCCTCACGTCCGCGGTGACGGCACCGAGCGGGTTGGAACGCGGGCTCGGCACGTTCATCCACAGCTCGTTCGCCGACGCCGGGCTGACGGTCGAGCTCGACCTGCCCCCGCGCTCGGAGCACGGACGCGCCGTCGACTTCTCCGACGAGCCGGGCGGGTCGAACCGCGAGGTCGCGGACGCGTGATCGTCCTCGACACGAACGTCGTGTCCGAGGCGATCCGCCCGGTGCCCGAGGCGCGCGTGCTCCGCTGGCTCGACGCGCAGGCTCCGGAGGCGCTGTGGATCACGGCCGTCACCGTCGGCGAGATCGTCCACGGCGTGGCTCGGCTGCCCGAGGGGCGGCGCCGGGACCGCCTCGCCGCGCTCGTCGAGGAGCACGTCACCACGACCTTCTCGGGCCGGGTGCTCGCGTACGACGCCGACGCCGCGCGCGTCGGGGGCACCCTCCTCGCGCTCCGCGAGCGAGCGGGGCGGCCGATGAGCATGGCCGACGCGCAGATCGCCGCGATCTGTCGCGTGCACGGCGCGACGCTCGCGACGCGCAACGTCCGCGACGTCGTCGGCACCGGCGTGGCCGTCGTCGACCCGTGGAGACCCGTGCCTTCCTGACCCGGCACGCTCCTGACCTGCACGCTCAGCCGAGCGCGCGGCGCATCACGACCCGCGGTACGCCGCCGCTCACGCCGGTGGTCGGGGCCGCACGCACGAACCCGGCCTGCTCGAACAGCGTTACCGTGCCGACGTACCCGGAGATCACGTCGACACGCTCGCCGCCCGCGTCGACGGGGTAGCCCTCGACCGCGGGTGCGCCGTGCGCGGCGGCGTGCTCGACGGCGCCGGCGAGGAGGTCGTGCATGAGCCCGCGACGCCGGTACCCGGCCCGGACGACGAAGCACACCGCGCTCCACGCGTCGAGGTCGTCGACGAACGGGATGGTCCGGGCGTTCATCAGCCGCCGGTAGGTGCTGCGCGGCGCCACCGAGCACCAGCCCGCGACCTCACCGTCGACGTACGCGAGCACGCCCGGCCCGGGGTCGGTCGTGCACAGGTCGGCCATGAACCCGGGGCGATCCTCGGCGCTGACGCGGCTGTCGCGGTAGGACATGCACCAGCACCCGCGCACCCCGGCCTTCCGCGGCCCGACCACGGCGGCGAAGTCGTCGTAGCGCCCGACGGCGGAGCGCACCTCCACGTCCATCCCGCCCACGCTAGGCGCGCCCGCCCACGCGGGCGAGCGCCGCCGTCGGGCCGGCGTCGGGGAATCGGCGCCCAGAACGACCCCACCCGCCGTCGAGCACGACCTGAAGGACGGAAAGCGATGGATAACGACCCCCATGTCGTGTTCGACGGCGGGCAGAGGCGTTCTCGGGGCGGGGTCAGGGCGGCGTTGCGCGGGCGTAGCGGGTTGCCAGGGTGCGCACGTGGTCGACGAGAGCCGGCGGCTCCGTCACGTGGAAGTCGAGGCCGAGCATGCCGACCCACACCGCGACGACCTCGACGCTGTCGCCGCCGGTGACGAGGACGCAGCGGTCGTCGTCGAGCGGCTCGACCGTGCCGACCGTCGGGTTGATCCGCCGCAGGACCTCCTCGGCGGGCGCGTCGACGACGATCCGGGCGTGGACGGCCCACCCGGTGCGCGCAACCTCCCGCACGACGAACTCCGTCATGTCCCCGGGGAAGTCCACCGGAGCGAACCGGCGCCCGCCCGGCACGCGCAGCACGAGCCAGTCGACACGGTAGGGACCCCACGCGCCGGTCGTCGGGTCGCGCGCGACGAGGAACCAGCGGCGCTGCCACGCGACGAGGCGGTACGGCTCCAGCTCGAGCGGCTCGTCGCGGTAGAAGCAGCGCAGACCCTGGTGGTCGCGCACGGCGTCGGCGAGGGCGGTCAGCGTGTCCGGGTCGACGACCGGGTCCTCGACGTTCGAGTCGGTGTTGGCCGGCCCGGCGGCGCTCGCGGACCGCAGCGCGACGAGGCGGCGGCGCAGCCGGTCGGGCATGACCTGCTCGAGCTTGGCGAGCGCCGACGCCCCGGACTCCTCGAACCCGGCTGTGCCGGTCGCGGCCCGCAGCCCGACGGCGACCGCGACGGCTTCGGCGTCGTCGAGCAGGAGCGGGGGCAGCCGCGCGCCCGCCCCCAGTCGGTACCGGCCGCCCGGTCCGCGCACGGCGCCGACGGGGTAGCCGAGCTCGCGCAGGCGCGCGACGTCGTTGCGGACCGTGCGGTCGCTGACGTCGAGGCGCTCGGCGAGCTCGGCGCCCGACCAGTCGGGGCGCGACTGGAGCAGCCCGAGCAGGGCGAGCATGCGGGCCGAGGTGGAGGCCACGAGGTCCCTCCGAGAGATCGCCGGAAGAAAGCCGGAACTGGGCCAGAATAACGGAAGAAAGCGTTCCTGAACCCTGCGTAACGTCGGTATCAGAGCAGGGCACGAGGCCCGCTCCGACCGAGGAGGCATCATGAGCAGCACGACCCTCGAGCACCGCCCGTTCTCCGTGGCCGTCCCGCAGGCCGACCTGGACGACCTGCGCGAGCGCCTCGAGCGGACCCGCTTCGCGCCGGCTGCGCCCGGCGACTCCTGGGACTACGGCACGCCCGCGTCCTACCTGCGCGACATGGTCGGGCGCTGGACGGCGTTCGACTGGCGCGCCGTCGAGGACCGGGTGAACGCCTACCCGGGCTTCCGCACGGAGATCGACGGCCAGCCGATCCACTACCTGCACGTGCGCTCGCAGCACGAGGACGCGACGCCGCTGCTGCTCGCGCACAGCTACCCGGGCTCGATCCTCGACTTCCTCGACATGATCGACCCGCTCGTCGACCCCGTCGCGCACGGCGGCCGGCCCGAGGACGCGTTCCACCTCGTGATCCCGTCCATGCCGGGCTTCGGGTTCTCCACGCCCGTCGTCGGAGACACGGACTGGACCATGGCGCGTGTCGCCCGTGCCTACGACGTGCTCATGCGTGACCTCGGCTACGCGTCCTACGGGATCCACGGGAGCGACGGCGGCGCGATGGTCTCGCGCGAGCTCGCGATCCTCGACCCCGAGGGCTTCCTCGGCGCCCACGTGCTCCAGCTCTTCTCCTTCCCGTCCGGCGCGCCGGGCGAGATGGACGGCTTCGGGGAGAAGGAGTACGCGGCGCTCGGTCACCTCCAGTGGTTCCAGTCCGTGGGCGCCTACAACACGATGAACGCCTCCCGGCCGCAGACCATGGCCGCCGGCCTCGCCGACTCACCGGTCGCCGTACTGGCGTACCACGAGCTGTTCGAGAGCTTCGGCAACGGGACGAGCCTCGTGAGCGCCGACCAGGTGCTCGCGCAGGCGACGCTCTACTGGCTGACCAACTCCTACGCGACCGCCGCGCGCTACCACTACGCGGAGCAGCGCTCCGGTGCCGAGCCGGTCGTGAGCCAGGGCCGGATCGGCGTCGCCGTGTTCAAGGACGACTTCCAGACGATCCGGGCGTTCGCGGAGCGCGACAACGCTCGGATCGAGCACTGGTCCGAGTTCCCGCGCGGCGGCCACTACGCGTCGCTCGAGGTCCCGCTCGACGTCGTCGCCGACCTCCGGGTGTTCTTCGCCTGACACCCGCGATCAGCGAGGACGGGTGACGCGCCCTCGACCACGACGTCGCTGTCGTCATCGGCCGGATGACGACAGCGACGTCGTGCTCGGCGCAGAATGGGGCGGTGCTCGACCGACCCGTGACCCGCCTCGACCTCGTCCCGCGCCGCGTCCGCGTGCACCGCGTCCAGGAGACGTCCGGCGCGCTGCGACGCATCACGTTCCGCGACGCCGCCCCGGTCGTGCACGACGACCGGCGTGCGGCCGGGCCGGGTGCCGACGGCTCGCGCGGGGCCTCGCTCGCGGCACTGCACGCCCCGGGCCCGGACGACCACGTCAAGGTCTTCCTGCCCGACCCGACGACCGGCGTCCTGCACGCCCCGACGCTCACGACCGACGGCGCGCTCCAGCGCCCGACGGGCGTGGTCTCCATCTCGCGCGAGCTGACGGTCCGGGCGACGCGGGTCGTCGACGGGGTCGCGGAGGTCGACGTCGACTGGGTGCTGCACGGCGGCGGCGACCCGGGCGCGCCGCCCACCGGCGAGGGCGGACCCGCGTCCGCCTGGGCGGCCCGAGCCCAGGTCGGCGACGAGGTCGTGCTCGCAGGCCCGACGACGAGCCGCGCCGTGCCGGACGGCGTCGCGCGGTTGCTGCTCGTCGGGGACGAGGCCGGGCTGCCCGCGCTCGCGCGGTGGGTCGACGCCGTCGGGGCGGACGTGCCGGTGACGGCGATCGTCGAGATCGGCGACGACGTGGACGAGGCCTTCGTCGAGGACGAGCTCGGCCGCGCGACGGTCGAGATCCTCTACCGCACCGACGGTCCCGGCCAGCTCGCGGAGGCGGTCCGCTCGCTCGGCCCCCTCGGCGACGGCGAGTACGTGTTCGGTGCCGGCGAGGCGACCGACCTCGCGCAGGTGCGCCGCGACCTGCGGCGGGGCGGCGCGCGTCCCGACCAGCTCGCCCTCCACGGCTACTGGCGCCGCGGCGTGGTCAACCTCGACCCCGACGCACCTCTGGACCCGACCGACCCCGATTGAGCGTCGGACCGGCGCGCTCGACCCGGGTTCCCGGGTCAGTCGTCGTGGAGCACGTCCACGGCGAGCCCACGCCCGGCGACGGCGAGCCGCGCGTCGTTCGTCCACAGGGCCCTGCACCCGTGCACCTGCGCGGCGGCGAGGTGGAGTGCGTCGGGCGTACGGAGCGACGAGGCTGCGCGGAGACGCGCGGCACGCTCGAAGACGGTCGCGTCGAGCGGCACCTCGGCGAACAGCCGGAGTGCCGCGCGGTACCGGTCCTCGAGCTCGACGTCCCCGGACCGGAGCGGCCCGACGAGGCACTCGAGCCGGACGAGCGGGCTGATCGCGAACTCCTCCTCGCCGTGCCTGGCGAGCAGCCCGCGCACGTGCGCCCCGCGCTCCGCGTCCTCGGCCAGGTAGATCACGAGGCACGTGTCGAGATAGATCACTCCCAGCCCTCGCGCTCGGCCTCGATGGCGGCGTCGACCTGCTCCGCGGGCCTGGGCGAACGCGTCGCGTGCGGGTGGTCGTCCAGCCACTCGATGATCGCCGCGCCTGTCCCGTGCGCGAGGTCGGCGCTCACCGGCACGAGCCGGACCAGCGGTACACCGCGGCGGGCGATGACCACGTCCTCGCCCGCCGCGGCACGGTTGACGAGCTGAGAGAGGTTGTTCTTGGCTTCGAGCACATTGACCTGCACGGCGCCTCCTCGGTGTTCCGACGACGTGATGGCCAGGATACCTGGCCAGGTCTGTCGGGCGGAACCCCGTGGAGGAGATCTGTCCGGGCGCGTGCCACCGGCCGTCTGCCGGAGGCGTAAACCGGCTGCGGGCGACCTCGCACCGGGGGAGAGTAAGGCCATGACGCGTCTCCTGGTCCTTGGCGGCTCCGACTTCGTGGGGCGCGCCGTCCTCGACGACGCCCTCGCCCGCGGGTGGGACGTCACCGTCCTCAACCGGGGCAGCACGCCCGTGCCCGACGGCGTCCGGCAGCTCCTCGGCGACCGCACCCGGCAGGACGGCCTCGACGCGCTGCACGCCGAGGACGTCCCGCAGAAGTGGGACGTCGTGGTGGACACGTGGTCGTGGTCGCCCGTCGCGGTGCGCGACGCGGCGCGCACGCTCGCGGGCCGGCTCCCCGGCGACAACCGGTACGTCTACGTGTCGTCACGCTCGGTGTACCCGTTCCCGCCTGCACGCGGCGCCGCCGAGACGGCCGCGCTCGTCGAGGGCGACCCGGAGGACGAGGCGTCCGACGACTACGCGCGGGCCAAGCGGGGTGCGGAGATCGCCGCCGTGGACGCGCTCGGCGACCGGGCGATCCTGCTCCGTGCAGGCCTGATCCTCGGCCCGCGCGAGAACGTCGGCCGCCTGCCGTGGTGGCTGCGGCGCGTCGCGCGCGGCGGGCCGGTGCTCGCGCCCGGACCGGCGGACCTGCCGCTGCAGTACGTCGACGCGCGCGACCTCGCGGCGTTCGCGCTCGACGTGGCGCTCGCAGGCGCGTCGGGGCCGGTCGACGTCGTCAGCGCCCCGGGCCACACGACCATGGGCGAGCTGCTCGCGGCGTGCGTCGAGGCGACGGCGGACGACGCGGCGGCGGCCGGGAACCCGCCCGCCGAGCTCGTCTGGGTCGAGCCGGAGGCCGTGCTCGCGGCGGGCATCGAGCCGTGGACTCAGCTCCCGGTCTGGCTCCCGCCGGGCGAGCTGCACGACGCGCTCCACGGTTCCGACACCTCGCGCGCGTACGCCCTCGGGCTCCGCCCCCGCGACGTGCGCGAGACCGTGCGCGACACCTGGACGTGGCTCCGCGCGCTCGACGCCGCGGGCGAGGCGACGCCGCAGCGCACGGACCGCCCCGCCGTCGGCCTCCCGCCCGACCTCGAGGCCGCCGCGCTCCGCGCTGCCGGGCGCTGAGCCGACGGGGGTCGGTCAGCCCTCGGCGAGGAGCTCGCGCACGCGCGGGATCACCTGCGTGCCGTACAGCTCGATGCTGCGGAGCATGGCCGAGTGGGGGAGCGTGCCGGTCGAGTACTTGAGGTCGAACCGGCCGGCGCCGAGCAGCCGCACCGTCCGGGCGATCTTGCGCGCGACGGTCTCGGGCGAGCCGACGTAGAGCGACCCGTCGCGCACGTCGTGGGCGAAGCGCCCGCGGTGGTAGGCGGGCCAGCCGCGCTCGCGGCCGATGCGGTTGTTCATCGCCGCGAAGTGCTCGTAGACCTCCTCCTGCGCCTGCTCGTCCGTGTCGGCGACGTGGCCGGGCGAGTGGACACCGACCGGCAGCACCGGGTTGCCGAGCTCCTCGACGGCGCGGTGGTAGAGGTCCACGTAGGGCCGGAACCGCTCGGGCTCGCCGCCGATGATCGCGAGCATGAGGCCGAGCCCGTGCCGCGCGGTCCGCACGACCGACTCGGGCGAGCCGCCCACGCCGACCCACGTGCGGAGCCGACCGCTCTCCGTCTTGGGCCAGACCTCCTGGTCGGCGAGCCCGGCGCGTGTCGTGCCCGACCACGTGACAGGACCCTCGTCGAGCAGGTGGACGAACAGGTCGAGCTTCTCCTCGAACAGCACCTCGTAGTCGCTGAGGTCGTACCCGAACAGCGGGAACGACTCGATGAACGACCCGCGCCCGAGGATGACCTCCGCGCGCCCGCCGGACAGCGCGTCGAGCGTCGAGAACCGCTCGAACACGCGCACCGGGTCGTCCGAGCTGAGCACGGTCACGGCCGACCCGAGGCGGATGCGCGACGTCCGCGTCGCGATCCCCGCGAGCACGACCTCCGGCGCGCTGATCGCGAAGTCCGCGCGGTGGTGCTCGCCGACGCCGAAGAAGTCGACGCCGACCTGGTCCGCGAGGACCGCCTCCTCCACGACGTCGCGGATCGTGCGCGCCCCGCTGAGGAGCGCACCGTCCGGGCCGGCCGTCACGTCGCCGAACGTGTCGAGGCCGAGCTCGACGGCGGCGGGGTCGGCCGGGGTGCGGTCGGGTGCGGTCGGGGAGGTCGTGTCGTCGGTCATCGTCTGCTCCTGCGGTCGGTCGACCGTCGGCGGACCGGTGCTCTCACCGGCGGCGCGGTCGTGCGCCGTCTCAACCGTGCCGGGTCCGTCCTTCTTCCGCGACCCGTCCGGTCCCGCGGCGACTCGCGGCCGGGCACGACGACGGCCGCCGCCCCGGGAGGGACGACGGCCGTCGGGCGTGGCGCCGGCGTGCGGTGCGCCGACTCAGTACGTCGAGACGTCGCCGCTCGCGACGAGCGCCGCGATGGCGACGACGTAGATGATGAAGCCGATGGCGCCGAGCACGGTGAAGACGATGCTGAGGATGAGACCCCACTTGGCGAGCTGGTTGTCGAAGCCCGCCTCCTTGCTCTTCTTGCGCGCGATCGCGCTGACGACGATGCCCGCGATCGCGAAGACGAACGCGAGGACGAAGCCGACGATGCCGAGGGTCTTGCCCGGGTCCTCGATCGGGGCCGAGTAGCCGGCGGGAGCCTGCGGGGCGGCGGGGTACTGCTGGGCCATGGTTCTTCTGCTTTCTGGTGGGGCCGACGTGGTCGAGTCCGGACGGGGCGCGGACGGGGTGCCGTCCGCGCGACTGCGGGCCTCATTGTGGGGCATCACGCGTGTGCCTGAACAGGGGGAGTTCTCCCCGATGTCCGTGAAAGAGCGACAAAAGGGATAGGGGCGACGTACTACCCCGCCGTGGGGTCCGTCGGCGCGTACAGCCGGACCGCGCCGCGTCGCATCGTGAGACGGACGGTGACCGGCCCGGCACCCGCGGCCCCGTCGAGCGCGAGCGTCTCGCCGTCGTGCGCGAGCACCACGGGCGGCGACGTCGCGACCCCGGACGAGGCGTCGCCCTCGGGTCCGGGCGGTCCGTCCGGCCCGACCACGGCGCCCCGGGCGGGGAACCGCAGCTCGAGCGTCGGGACCACCGTCGCGTCGACCACCAGGTGGCTCCGGACGCCGGGCACGCGTCGTGCGACCCGCGTCCCCGTGTCGCCCGCGGCGACCTCGAGGAACGTCCGCAGTCGGCTCGCGCGGCGCTCGGCGCGAGCCGTGCGGACGTCGAGCACGCCGTCGTCGAGGCGGTGGCGCTCGACGGGCGCGAGGCTCTGTGGGAAGTAGCGGTTGACGCCCGCGAAGAGCGACCAGTACTCGCCCTCGTGGCCCTCGACCGACATCCGCACGCGGTGCGCCCGCCGCAGCACGCGGGCCGCGGCGAGCACCGCCGCAGGCCACTTGCCGAGGCGGTGCTCGTGCTTCTCGCGCTCCGTGACGAGCTCCGGGTAGACCCCGGCGGAGAACGTGTTGAGCACGGTCCGCGGCGGCCCGTCGTGCCCGTCGACCTCGAGGTCCGCGACGTCGATCGTCACGCCGGAGCCGGTGCGGACCGCCGTGGCCGTCGCGGTCATCGACGTGAGGTCGGCGGCGCGTGCGAAGTGGTTGAGCGTGCCCCCGGGGAAGACGGCGAGCGGGAGGTCGTGCGCGCGGGCCGCCGCGGCGGCCGTGGCGACGGTCCCGTCACCCCCGCTGATGCCGAGCGCCCGAGCTCCCCGTCCGGCGGCCTCGTCGAAGAGGCGCCGGAGGTCGTCGTCCGAGCCGAGCACGTGCACGTCCGCGCGCGGCAGGTTCGCGCGCAGCGCGACGAGCGGGTCCTCCTTGAGCAGGCGGCCCGACCCCGCGGCCGGGTTGACGACCACGAAGAGCCCCACGCCGTCGTCGAGCGCCGGGACGACGGCGGGAGGGCCGGCGGGCACGTCGGGGCCGCGCTCCGTCCTGCCGGGCACGAGGGCGCGACCCACGAGCGCGACCCCCGCCCCGAGCGCGGCGCCCGCAGCGACGTCCGAGAACCAGTGGGAACCGGTGTGGAGGCGCGAGTACATGACGGCCCCGGCCAGCGGCGCGAGCGCCAGGCCCAGCGTGGGCCACACGGTCGCGACGCCCGTGACGAACGCCGCCGCCGACGCCGAGTGGCCGGACGGGAACGACGGCGACGTCGGCGGGTCGGCGAGCCGGCGCCACAGGGGCAGCGGTTCGAGCGAGGGGCGCTCGCCGCCGAACACGGTCTTGCCGACGACGTTCGCCAGGAGGCTCGAGACGAGCAGCGAGCCGTAGCCGCGCAGCGCTGCCTCGCGCCCGCGCCGGCCGGTCGCGGCGATCCCGAGGGCCGCGCCCGCCCACAGCACGCTGTGGTCGGCCGCGGTCGACAGGCGCGAGAGCGCGGCGTCCGCGAGGGGTCCCAGGGCGCGACGGTTGGTCCAGTCGTTGACCGCGCGGTCGAGCCGGGCGACTCCGGGGAACGCCTCGTGCGGCTTGACGATCCCGGTGACGCGCGGCATCCCGCCATCGTAGGAAGCGTCGCGACGGACCGCGCGGCGGCGGTCGTGCCCGCGAGATCGACTCCACCGTCACGAGATCGACCCACCGAGGGTCGATCTCGACCGTGCGGGTCGATCTCGCGAGGAGGAGGGCGGGGTCAGACCCCGGCGCGGCTCGTCTCGCCGCGGAGCACGTCGATGTGGGCCTGCAGCCGCTCGAGCGCGACGGCGACGCCCTCGCCCGCGTCGTGCGCGAGGTCCGTCGCGTAACGGAGCTGCGCGGACGCGGCGTCGAGGGCGACCTGCGCGTCGGCCAGCGCGACGGCGGCCCGGCCGTCGGCGGCCTCGTCGCCGTCGGTCGCGCGGTCGAGCGCGGAACGGGCCTCGTCCGTCGCCGCCTGGACCGACTCGACGGCGTCGAGCACGTCGTTGCGGAGCACGGGGTGGAGGGCGGGGAGCTGGGCGTGGACGCGGTCGAGGTCGTCGCCGATCGTCTCGGTCTGGACCTGCGCGTCGGCGATGAGCTGCTGGACCTCGGCGGCGCTCGCCGTCGAGCACATCGGGAGCATCATGGCCAGCGCGAGCAGGCTCGCCGCGGCGAACCGGGCAGACGTGCGCGTGCGCTGCGGCGTCGTGGGCTCGCTCGTCCTCGCTGACATGGCACCCAGTCTCCCGGTCGAACCTGAGAAGAGCCAGGGAATCGTGGGCGAATTCATGGAGATTTCGCACACAGCGCACGTGGGCGACACGTCGCCCGTCGTCCGGACGGGCGCGTCCCGCCGAGCGGGGGTCAGGCCCGGACGAGGCGGCGGCGTCGTGCTGCGGCCACGCGGGTCCCGATCAGGCCGTGGCGCGGGCTGAACAGGTACGCGAGGGCGAACACGACGCCGAGCGCGACGACGACCGTGCCGCCCGAGGCGGTGTCGAGGTAATAGCTCACGTAGATCCCGACGACCCCGCACACCGCCGCGACGAGCGGCGAGATCCACAGCATCCGCGAGAACCGGTCGGTGAGCAGGTAGGCCGTCGCACCGGGCGTGATGAGCAGCGCGACCACGAGCACGACCCCGACCGCCTGGAGCGCGACGACGACCGTCAGGGCGAGCAGGCCGAGGAGCAGCGCGCCGAGCCGGCGCGGGGACAGCCCGATCGCGTGCGCGTGGGTCGGGTCGAACGCGTAGAGCGTGAGGTCGCGCCGCTTGAGCACGACGACCACGAGCGTCACCGCGCCGAGGACCAGCACCTGGAGCAGGTCGGCGCGTGACACCCCGAGCAGGTTGCCGAACAGGATGTGGTTGAGGTCGGTCTGGCTCGGCGTCACGGAGATGAGCACGAGGCCGAGCGCGAAGAGCGTCGTGAACACGACCCCGATGGCCGCGTCCTCCTTCACGCGGCTCGTGTCCCGGACCGCGCCGATGAGCAGCACGGCGAGCAGCCCGAAGACGAGGGCCCCGAGCGCGAACGGCGCCCCGACCACGTACGCGAGCACGACGCCGGGCAGCACCGCGTGCGAGACGGCGTCGCCCATGAGCGACCACCCGACGAGCACGAGCCAGCACGACAGCACGCCGCACACGATCCCGGCGGTGACCGTGACCGCGAGCGCGGTGCGCAGGAACTCGAACGAGAGCGGCTCGAGGAGCACGGCGAGGACGTCGGTCACGGGGCCACCTCCACGCCGAACGCGAGCGCGAGGTTCTCGGGCCGCAGGACCTCCGCGGGCGTCGAGTGCAGCAGGACGCGCTGCTGGAGCAGCACCGCCTCGTCCGCGAGCTCGGGCAGCGCATGCAGGTCGTGGGTCGAGACGAGGACGGTCGCGCCGTCGGCCGCGAGCTCGCGCAGCAGCGCGGTGATCGTGGCCTCCGTGCGCTTGTCCACGCCCGCGAACGGCTCGTCGAGCAGCAGGATCGTCGCGCCCTGCGCGAGCCCGCGCGCGACGAACGCGCGCTTGCGCTGCCCGCCCGAGAGCGCGCCGATCTGCCGGTCCGCGAGGTCGGTCAGCTCGACGCGCTCCAGCGCGTGCGCGACGGCGTCGCGGTCCGCGGGTCGCGTGCGCCGCGTGAACCCCTGGTAGCCGTAGCGGCCGGTCATGACGACGTCGCGCACGCTCAGCGGGAAGGCCCAGTCCACGTCCTCGCTCTGCGGCACGTACCCCACGGCCTGGGCGCGGCGGGCACGCGCCGGGGGTGCGCCGTCGACCAGGACGGTGCCGCGGTCCGGGCGCACCATGCCCATGACCGCCTTGAACAGCGTCGACTTGCCCGAGCCGTTCATGCCCACGAGCCCGCACACGGTGCCCGGCCCGCCCGCCGACCCCAGGGCGAGGGTCGCGCCGTCGAGGGCGAGGACGTCGCCGTAGTGGACGGTGAGGTCGCGCACGTCGATCGCGGGCGTGCCCGACGGCGTCCGCTCGCCCGCGCTCACGCGTCGCCCTCCGCCGTCGTCCCGGCGAGGCCCGCGACGATGGTCTCCGTGTCGTGCCGCAGGAGGTCCAGGTACGTCGGGACGGGGCCGCCGGGCTCCGAGAGCGAGTCGACGTAGAGCGTGCCGCCGAAGGCCGCCCCGGACTCCAGCGCCACCTGGCGCATCGCCTTGTCCGAGACGGTGGACTCGCAGAACACGGCCGGGACGTCGTGCTCCTCGACGAACTCGATCGCGCCGACCACGGACCGCGGCGTCGCCTGCTGCTCGGCGTTGACCGCCCACAGGTACTGCTCGGCGAGGCCCGCGTCGCGCGCGAGGTAGGAGAACGCGCCCTCGCACGAGACGAGCGCGCGGTGGCCCTCGGGGAGCGCGTCGAGCGCGTCGGTCAGCTCGTCGTGCACGGACGCGAGCTGGGCCGAGTACGCCGCGGCGTTCGCCGCGTAGTCGTCCGCGTGCGCGGGGTCGAGCTCGGCGAACGCGTCGGCCATGTTCTGCACGTAGAGCTGGCCGTTCACGGGCGACATCCACGCGTGCGGGTTGTCCTTGCCCTGGTACTCCTCGGCGGTGTCGTCGCCGAGGGCGTCCTCGATGGGAAGGGCGTCGACGCCCTCGCTCACGACGACGTGCGGCACGTCCAGCCCGTCGACGAACCGCCCGAACCACGCCTCGAGGCCCATGCCGTTGTCGAGGATCAGGTCCGCGTCCGCAGCCCTGCGGAGGTCGCCCGGCGTCGGCTCGTAGCCGTGGATCTCCGCGCCGACCTTCGTGATCGACTCGACGCGCAGGTGGTCGCCTGCGACGTTCTGCGCCATGTCCGCGAGCACGGTGAACGTCGTGAGGACGACGGGCCGGCCGTCGTCGACGACGGTCTCGCCGCCCGCGTCGGTCCCGGCGGAGCACCCGACGAGAGCGAGCGCGGTCACCGTCGCCAGCGCGACGGCCCGACCGGCGGTTCTTCCGGCAATCCGGGACACAAAGTTCGGCACACCGAAAAATCTAGTCCGTACGCCCGGCGCGCGCAATGACGCGCCGAGGGCAGGCCACGGCTCTATCTCGGCGGGGCGGGCCTCTCCCTCGCGCCGAGGCGGCGGCTCACCTCGGTCGCGGCGCGGCCGACGGCGGCGGCGAGCTCGGCGCGGCGGGCGGGCGGGGCGTCGTCGGCCCAGAACGTGAGGGCGATGCCGGCGACGGGGAGGCCGGTGTGGTCCACCGCCGCGTGGGCGACGGACGCGAGGCCGGGGGTGACCTCGCCGTCCTCCTCGGCCCAGCCGCGCCGTCGGACGCCGCGCAGGATCTCGCGCAGGGCACTGAGGGACTGTGGTCCGACGCCGGTGCGGTCGGCGAACGCGGCGGCGTTCGGGAAGAGGGCGCGGACCTGGGCGGCGGGCAGGCCGGCGAGGACGGCGCGCCCGCTCGCGGTGAGGTGGGCGGGGAGGCGGACGTCGACGTCGGTCACGAGCGTGGGGCGGCGCGGCGCGCGCTGCTCGACGAGGTAGAGGACCTCGCGCCCGTTGAGGACGGCGAGGTGGGCGCTCTCGCCGGTGGACTCGACGAGGCGCGCGACGACGGGCCGCGCGAGGCGGGCGAGCGGCGCCTGGCGCGCGTACGCGGACCCGAGCGCGAGCGACGCCGTGCCGAGCCCGTACCGGTGCTCCTCGGGGAGGTGCGTCACGAACCCCTCGTCCACGAGGACGGAGAGCAGGTGGTAGACGGTCGAGCGGGGGAGCCCGAGGCCCTGCGCGACGGCGGCCGCGGGCGACGGGCCGGCCTGCGCGGCGAGGTACGTGAGCACGCGGACGGCCTGGCGCGCGGCGGGGACGTCGCTCGGCATGGAGACCACGGTAGGGCCGTGGCACGATCGAGGCGTGACGACCCTCCCCGACGACCAGCGCCTGCGCGACCTCGCGCGGCTGCGGCGCGTGCGGGACCGGATCGACCGCGAGTATGCGCAGCCGCTCGACGTCGCGGCGCTCGCGGCCGGCGTGCACGTGTCGGCCGGGCACCTGAGCCGCGAGTTCAAGGCCGCGTACGGGGAGTCGGTGTACGCGTACCTCATGACGCGGCGCATCGAGCGCGCGAAGGCGCTGCTGCGTCGCGGCGACCTGAGCGTCACGGACGTGTGCTTCGCGGTCGGGTGCTCGTCGCTGGGGACGTTCAGCACGCGCTTCACCGAGCTCGTGGGCGTGCCGCCGAGCGTCTACCGGCGCCGCGCCGCCGAGCCCGACGTCGGAGCGGGCACGACCGACGTCGTCGTGACGGGTGGCTCCGGGCTGGAGGCTCCGGACGGGTCGGGGGACGACCCCGGGGGCGAGCGGCTCGACGGCATGCCCGCGTGCGTCGCGCGGCGCGTCACGCGACCGGTCAGGAATCGAGAAGCGCCGGCGGGACGACGGTCCTAGCGTCGTTCCCATGAACCTCACCATCAACTCCAGCTTCCTGCCCCAGACCGACCCCGACGCCTCGCTGGCTTTCTACCGCGACGTCCTCGGCTTCGAGATCCGGAACGACGTCGGCTACGAGGGGATGCGGTGGATCACCGTGGGCCCGGCCGACCAGCCGGACACGGCGATCGTGCTGCACCCGCCGGCCGCGACGCCGGGCCTCAGCGACGACGACAAGCGCGCGCTCCTGGAGATCGTCGCGAAGGGCGCCTACTTCGGCGTGAACCTCGCGACGGCGGACGTCGACGAGACGTTCGCGCGGATCGAGGCGGCGGGCGCGGAGGTCGTGCAGGAGCCGATCGACCAGCCCTACGGCGTGCGCGACTGCGCGTTCCGCGACCCGGCGGGCAACGAGATCCGCATCCAGCAGCGCCGCTGAGGTCGTCAGACCCGGCCGCTCGACCCCGCCGCCTCGAGGTCGAGCGTGAGCGCGAGCGGCCCGAGCTCGGCCGCGACCTGGGAGAACTCGGCGACGAGCGGGGGGATCGGCCCGGCGCGCCGGACGAGCCCCCAGCGCAGCACGGGCTGCTCGTCGAGCGGCACGTAGGCCACGTCCGAGCGCTCGAGGTAGCGGATGCCCTGGGCGCACGCGACGGCGACGCCGTCGCCGGACATGACGCGCCACAGCACCTCCTCGCGCGTCGGGGTGGCGCCGCCGCGGTCGGGCTCGCTGTGGGGGACGGGGCTGACGGCGTCCTCCCAGTAGTCGGGGACGGGCAGGCCGGACGGGAGCACGTTCTCGTCGGCCAGCTCCGCCACGGACACCGACGAGCGCGTGGCCAGCGGGTGCGTCCGCCCGACGGCGAGCACGATCGGCTCGGTGAAGGTCACCGGGCCGACCGCGAGGTCCTTCTCCTCGACGGGCAGCCACAGGAGCGCGACGTCGACCTCGCCCTCGCGCAGGAGGCGGAAGGGCTCGTCGATGCGGACCTCGCGCATGCGCAGGTCGACGTGCGGGTTGCGGGCGCGGAACAGCGCCGTGACGGGGGCGAGCTCCTGCCACAGGGGTCCCATGACGCCGAACGTCAGGGTCTCGCGCGCGGCCCGTGCGGTGCTCGCGGCGGACTCGACGCCCTCGAGGATCCGGCGGTACCCGGCCTCGAGGTCGGCGCGGAGCTGCTCCCCGAGGGGCGTGAGCGTGACGCGCCGGCTGGTGCGCTCGAACAGGGGCGCGCCGATCCGGCGCTCCTGCTTGGCGATCGCCTGGCTCACCCGGGGCGCGGACACGTGCAGGCGCTCTGCCGTGCGCCCGAAGTGCAGCTCCTCGGCGAGCGTCAGGAAGATCTCGATGTCACGCAGCTCCACCCGACGATCGTCGCGTTCGTTAACCCCCGGCGCAACCACCGTTACGGGATCGGCCGTTGTTCGCGCGAACGCCCGGCCTGAGCCTGGAAGGGCACGGCGAGAGGCGCCGGGCACGATCGGGAGGAGACGACCATGGCCGTCGTCAGGACGCACCGGTACACGGTGGAGACGGGCCGGCTGGCCCAGATGCTCGAGCAGCGCAGCGCGCTGATCCAGGGGCTGCGCGCGGCGAACCCCGCGTTCACCGCGGCCACGCTCGTGCGGCTCGAGGACGGGTCGTACCTCGACATCTGGCGGTGGGACTCGGCGGCCGCGATGCAGACGGCGGCGCAGGCCGCGCGCGACGTCCCGCTCGTCGGGGCGACGCTCGGCCTCACCACCGACCACGAGGCGCTCGACGGCGAGGTGCTGGACGAGCGGTGAGGACCGCCGTCGTCCCCGGTCGCCACGGCGGGGGACGACGGCCCGGACGGGCGGGCCGCGACCGACGCGGCCACGCAGGGTACGGCTGGACCGACGCAGGAGGAGCAGGACGATGAGCACCGAAGGACGGACGACGAACGACGCGGGTCGCGCCCCGGGCACGCCGGGACGGTTCTCGCGCTGGATGCAGCGCCGCTCGAACGCGCGCCTCGTGCGCAAGGTCCGTGGCGGCAAGGCCACGTTCATGGGGATGGACGTCCTCGTGCTGCACACGGTCGGCCGCCGCAGCGGCGCGCCGCGCGAGACGCCGCTCATGTGGCTGCCGGACGAGGGGGACGCCGTCCTCGTCGTCGCCTCGGGAGGCGGCAGCCGCAACCCGGACTGGCACGCCAACCTCGCGGCGCACCCCGAGGGCGTCGCGATCGAGCTGCCCGGGCGCGCGCCCGTCCCGGCGACGCCGCACGTGCTCGACGGCGCGGACCGGGAGCGGGCCTGGCAGCGCGTCGCGACGGCGCAGCCGCGCATCGCGAGGTACCAGAGCAAGGCCGAGCGGCAGTATCCGCTCGTGCGGCTCACGCCGCGGTGAGTTCCGCCCGCGCGGCCGGTCCTGTCACAGGACGCCCGCGCGGCGCAGCAGAATCCACGCGCCGGATCGACCCGCTCTCAGGCAGACTTTCACCGGGCTGCCGAGGTCGGGCGGTCGGCGCCGTCGACCGGCCAGTCGACCGACTCAGCAGTGGCCGCGCGACGAGGCTCGACGACGAGGAGACACGATGAGCACGGCAACGACGACGGGAACGCAGACCTCGGTGCCCCAGGACCCCGACGCGCACGACGTCATCCGGGTACAGGGAGCGCGGGCGAACAACCTCCAGGACGTGAGCGTCGAGATCCCCAAGCGGCGCCTCACGGTGTTCACGGGCGTCTCCGGGTCGGGCAAGAGCTCGCTCGTGTTCGACACGGTCGCGGCCGAGTCGCAGCGCCTCATCAACGAGACGTATCCCGCGTTCCTCCAGGGCTTCATGCCGACGCTCGACCGCCCCGACGTCGACGTCCTCGAGGGGCTCACCACCGCGATCGTCGTGGACCAGGAGCGCCTGGGCGCCAACCCGCGGTCCACGGTGGGCACGGTGACCGACGCCAACGCGATCCTCCGGGTGCTGTTCAGCCGGTTCGGCGAGCCGCAGGTGGGGCCGCCCACGGCGTTCTCCTTCAACATCCCCGCGCGCAAGGCGAGCGGCATCATGACGTCGGCGACGGGCGAGAAGACGATCGTCCGCAACGCGATCTACCACGGCGGCATGTGCCCGCGGTGCGAGGGGCGCGGCGCGGTCTCGGACCTCGACCTCACGGAGATCTTCGACGACTCCAAGTCGCTGCTCGACGGCGCGATCAAGGTCCCGGGGTACACGGCCGACGGGTGGATGGTGCGCGGGTTCGCCGAGTCGGGGTTCTTCCCGGGCGACCGGCCGATCCGCGAGTTCACCGAGCAGCAGTTGCAGGACTTCCTCTACAAGGAGCCCACCAAGATCAAGGCGATGGGGATCAACGTCACCTACGAGGGACTGATCCCCAAGATCCAGAAGTCGATGTTCTCCAAGGACGTCGACTCGCTCCAGCCGCACGTCCGCGCGTTCGTCGAGCGCGCCGCGACGTTCGCGCCGTGCCCCGACTGCGGTGGCACGCGCCTGTCGGAGTCGGCGCGCTCGTCGAAGATCCGCGGCGTGAACATCGCCGACCTGTGCGCGATGCAGATCACGGACCTCGCCGCGTGGATCCGTGACCTGGACGACGCGAACATGGCGCCCGTCGTGAACGCGCTCGGCGACAACCTCGCGTCGTTCGTCGAGCTCGGGCTGGGCTACCTCAGCCTCGACCGGCCGTCGGGCACGCTGTCGGGCGGCGAGTCGCAGCGCATCAAGATGCTGCGCCACCTGGGCTCGTCGCTCACGGACGTCACCTACGTGTTCGACGAGCCGACGATCGGCCTGCACCCGCACGACATCGACCGCATGAACGGCCTCCTGCTCCAGCTGCGCGACAAGGGCAACACGGTGCTCGTCGTCGAGCACAAGCCGGAGACGATCGTGATCGCGGACCACGTCGTCGACCTCGGGCCGGGCGCGGGCACGGCCGGCGGGCACGTGACGTTCGAGGGCACGGTCGACGGGCTCCGGGCGAGCGACACCGTGACCGGCCGCCACCTGGACGACCGGGCGACGCTCAAGGACGCGGTGCGCACGCCGTCGGGCGCGCTGGAGGTCCGCGGCGCGGACGCGCACAACCTCCAGGACGTGGACGTCGACATCCCCCTGGGCGTGCTCGTCGTCGTGACGGGTGTGGCGGGGTCGGGCAAGAGCTCGCTCATCGAGGGCTCGGTCTCGCGGCGCGAGGACGTCGTGACGATCGACCAGGGCGCGGTGCGGGGGTCGCGCCGCAGCAACCCCGCGACGTACACGGGTCTGCTGGAGCCCATCCGCAAGGCGTTCGCCAAGGCCAACGGCGTCAAGCCGGCCCTGTTCAGCGCGAACTCCGAGGGCGCGTGCCCCGAGTGCAAGGGCGCGGGCGTCATCTACACCGAGCTCGGCTTCATGGAGACCGTCTCGACCCCGTGCGAGGACTGCGGTGGCCGCCGGTTCCAGGCCGCCGTGCTCGACTACACGCTCGGCGGGCTGAACATCGCCGACGTGCTCGACCTCCCGGTCGCGAAGGCGCGCGAGTTCTTCTCGTCCGGCGAGGCCAAGGTGCCCGCGGCGAAGGCGATCCTCGAGCGGCTCGACGACGTCGGCCTCGGGTACGTGAGCCTCGGCCAGCCGCTCACGACCCTGTCCGGCGGCGAGCGCCAGCGGCTCAAGCTCGCCACGCACCTCGGAGACAAGGGCGGCGTCATCGTGCTCGACGAGCCGACGACCGGCCTGCACCTCGCCGACGTGCAGAACCTCCTCGGCCTGCTCGACCGGATCGTCGACTCCGGCAAGTCCGTCATCGTCATCGAGCACCACCAGGCGGTCATGGCGCACGCGGACTGGATCATCGACCTCGGCCCGGGCGCCGGGCACGACGGCGGTCGCGTGGTCTTCGAGGGCACCCCGGCCGACCTCGTGGCGGCCCGCTCCACGCTCACGGCCGAGCACCTAGCAACCTACGTGGCCTGACCCCCGCGTCCCCGCCACGCCGAACACGACATGGGGGTCGTTATCCGCCCGATAACGACCCCCATGTCGTGCTCGACGGCGGGCAGGGTCGTGCTCGACCGGGACGATGCGTCTGGGATCCCAGACTGAACTGCCGTCGCGGGCCTGTCGGCTCGGCGTGCGGCGGTGTGTGCTGACGGCATGACAGCCACGACGCACTCCCCGGTCGACCCCGGCCCGACGGCGGTCCTCGCCCCCGACCCGGCCCGCGCCGCGCGCGTGGTCGTCGTCGGCGACGGCCCGCTGACGATCGACGACGTGGTCGACGTCGCGCGGCACGGCGCGCGCGTCCGGCTCGCGGACGCGGCGGTCGAGGCCATGGCGGCGAGCCGCGCCGTCGTGGAGGGGCTCGTGGACGACGACCGCCCGCACTACGGCGTCTCGACCGGGTTCGGTGCGCTCGCCCGGCGGCACATCCCGGTCGAGCGGCGCGCGCAGCTCCAGCTCAGCCTCGTGCGGTCGCACGCGGCGGGGTCGGGGCCGGAGGTCGAGCGCGAGGTCGTGCGCGCGCTCCAGCTCCTGCGGCTCGCGACCCTGGCGACCGGACGAACCGGGGCGCGCCCCGTCGTCGCGCAGACGTACGCCGCGATGCTCGACGCCGGGGTCACGCCCGTGGTGCGCGAGTTCGGCTCGCTCGGCTGCTCGGGCGACCTCGCGCCCCTCGCGCACGTGGCGCTCGCGGCGCTGGGGGAGGGCGAGGTCCGCGACGCGACGGGAGCCCTCGTGCCCGCCGCCGACGCGCTCGCCGCGGCCGGGATCGCCCCGCTCGCGCTGCGCGAGAAGGAGGGCCTCGCGCTCATCAACGGCACGGACGGCATGCTCGGCATGCTCGCCCTCGCGCTGCACGACCTGCGGTCCCTGCTCACGACGGCCGACGTCGCGGCGGCGGCGAGCGTCGAGGCGCTGCTCGGCTCGGACGCGCCGTTCGCGGCCGACCTCGTGGCGATGCGGCCCCACCCCGGCCAGGCGGCGTCGGCCGCGAACCTGCGCGCGCTGCTCGACGGCTCGCCCGTCGTGGCGAGCCACCGCACGCTCGACGCCGACGGCCGGCCCGAGTGCACCCGGGTGCAGGACGCGTACTCGCTGCGCTGCGCGCCGCAGGTGCACGGCGCGGCGCGCGACACGCTCGACCACGCGACCGCCGTCGCGCGCCGCGAGTTCGCGGCGGCGATCGACAACCCGGTCGTCACCGTGGACGGGCGCGTGGAGTCGAACGGCAACTTCCACGGCGCCCCGGTCGCGTACGTGCTCGACTTCCTCGCCATCGCGGCGGCCGACGTCGCGAGCATGAGCGAGCGCCGCACGGACCGGTTCCTCGACAAGGCCCGCAACGAGGGCCTGCCGCCGTTCCTCGCCGACGACCCGGGCGTCGACTCCGGGCTGATGATCGCCCAGTACACCGCGGCGGGGATCGTCTCGGAGCTCAAGCGGCTCGCGGTGCCGTCGAGCGTCGACTCGATCCCGTCGTCGGCCATGCAGGAGGACCACGTGTCCATGGGCTGGGCCGGGGCGCGCAAGCTCCGCCGCGCCGTCGACGGGCTGGGCCGCGTCCTCGCGATCGAGCTGCTCACCGCGACGCGCGCCCTCGACCTCCGCTGCGACGCCGGGTCCCTGCACCCCGCGCGGGGGACCGGCGCCGTGCGCGACCTCGTGCGCACGGTCGCCGCGGGACCCGGCCCGGACCGCTACCTCGCGCCCGAGATCGAGGCCGTGACCCACCTTGTCGCGACGGGTGCCGTGACCGCGGCGGCGAGCGCCGCCGTCGGGCACCTGGCCTGAGACCCACCCGACCCGAAGGAGCGAGACGACCATGGCCCACGAGCCGACCCACCGCCTCGGCACGCCCGTCCCCGTCCGCGCGCCGCGCGGCACGACCCTCACCGCGCGGTCGTGGCAGACCGAGGCGCCGCTGCGGATGCTCATGAACAACCTCGACCCGGAGGTCGCGGAGCGGCCCGAGGACCTGGTCGTCTACGGCGGCACCGGCCGGGCGGCGCGCGACTGGCCGAGCTACCACGCGATCGTCCGCACGCTCACGACGCTCGCGGACGACGAGACGCTCCTCGTGCAGTCGGGCAAGCCGGTCGGGGTGCTGCGGACGCACGAGTGGGCGCCGCGCGTGCTGCTCGCGAACTCGAACCTCGTGGGGGACTGGGCGACGTGGCCCGAGTTCCGGCGGCTCGAGGCGATGGGCCTGACGATGTACGGGCAGATGACGGCGGGGTCGTGGATCTACATCGGCGCGCAGGGCATCCTCCAGGGCACGTACGAGACGCTCGCCGCGGTCGCCGCGAAGCGGTTCGGGGGGACCCTCGCCGGGACGCTCACGCTCACCGGCGGGTGCGGCGGCATGGGCGGCGCGCAGCCGCTCGCGGTGACGCTCAACGGCGGGGCGTGCCTCGTGGTCGACGTCGACCGGTCGCGCCTCGACCGGCGCGTGCGCGAGCGGTACCTCGACGTGGTCGCCGACGACCTCGACGCCGCGGTCCGGCTCGTCGAGGACGCGCGGCGCGAGCGCCGGGCGCTGTCGGTAGGCGTCGAGGGGAACAGCGCGGTCGTGGTCCCCGAGCTTCTGCGGCGCGGCGTCGAGGTCGACGTCGTCACGGACCAGACGTCGGCGCACGACCCGCTCTCGTACCTCCCGGTCGGGGTGCCGGTCGAGGAGTGGGCCGACTACGCGGCGGCCAAGCCCGACGAGTTCACCGACCGCGCGCGCGAGTCCATGGCGCGGCACGTCGAGGGGATGGTGGGCTTCCTCGACGCGGGCGCCGAGGTGTTCGACTACGGCAACTCGATCCGTGACGAGGCGCGCCGCGGCGGGTACGACCGGGCGTTCGACTTCCCCGGGTTCGTGCCCGCGTACATCCGGCCCCTGTTCGCGCAGGGCAAGGGCCCGTTCCGGTGGGCCGCGCTGTCGGGCGACCCGCGCGACATCGCCGCGACCGACTCCGCCGTGCTCGACCTGTTCGACGACGACCACCTCCACCGCTGGATCCGCGCCGCGCAGGAGCGGGTCGCGTTCCAGGGCCTGCCCGCGCGCATCTGCTGGCTCGGGCACGGCGAGCGCGACCGCGCGGGCCTCGCGTTCAACGACCTCGTCGCGTCGGGCGCGGTGCGCGCTCCGGTCGTCATCGGCCGCGACCACCTCGACGCCGGGTCGGTCGCTTCCCCGTACCGCGAGACGGAGGCCATGGCCGACGGCTCCGACGCGATCGCCGACTGGCCGCTGCTCAACGCGCTCACGGCCGCGTCGTCGGGCGCGACGTGGGTGTCGATCCACCACGGCGGTGGCGTCGGCATGGGCCGCTCGATCCACGCGGGCCAGGTGTCCGTCGCGGACGGGACACCCCTCGCCGCGGCGAAGCTCGCGCGCGTGCTCTCCAACGACCCGGGCCTCGGCGTGCTGCGCCACGTCGACGCCGGGTACGACGACGCCGTCGCCGCGGCCGAGCGCGGCGGCCTCCGCGTCCCGACGCGGGAGTCCTGATGTCTCACCCCCCGGTGCCGAACCCGGGGTCGTTCCCCACGGGCGGCCGATCCTGGGGAGCGATCCCGGGCTCGGCAGCGTCCGGGTGGGGAGCGATCCCGGATTCGCCAGGCGGGTCGACGCTCCTCACCGGGATCGGCGAGCTGACGACCAACGTGCCCGGCGGGCCCGGCACGGGTGACGGCGACCCGACCGGGTTGGTGACCGACGCCGTCGTGCTGCTCGACGGCGGCCGGGTCGCCTGGGCGGGGCCGGCCCGCGAGGCGCGGGACGCCGTCGGGCAGGCGATGGGCGGCCGTGCGCCGGACGTCACGGTCGACGTGGGCGGGCGCGCGGTGATCCCCGGGTTCGTCGACTCGCACACCCACCTCGTGTTCGCGGGCGACCGCGCCGCCGAGTTCGAGGCGCGCATGGCGGGCCGCCCGTACGAGGCGGGTGGCATCCGCTCCACCGTCGCGGCGACGCGCGCGGCGCCCGACGACGTCCTGCGGGCAGGCCTCGCGCGGCACCTCGACGAGGCGGCCCGGCAGGGCACGACCACGGTCGAGGTGAAGAGCGGCTACGGGCTCACGGTCGCCGACGAGGAGCGGTCCGTGCGGCTCGCGCGCGAGGTGACCCCGGAGGTGACGTTCCTCGGGGCGCACGTCGTGCCGGCGGAGCTTGCCGGGCGCGCGGACGCGTACGTCGACCTCGTGTGCGGTGACATGCTCGCCGTGTGCGCGCCGCACGCGCGGTGGGTCGACGTGTTCTGCGAGACCGGCGCGTTCACGCCCGAGCAGTCGCGCCGCGTCCTCGAGGCCGGCGCCGCAGCGGGCCTGGGCGTGCGCGTGCACGCCAACCAGCTCGGGCCGGGAGAGGGTGTGCGCCTCGCCGTCGAGCTGGGCGCGGCCGCCGTGGACCACTGCACGTACCTCACCGACGCCGACGTCGCGGCGCTCGCCGGGTCGTGGACCGGCAGCGGGGCATGGCCGGACGGGGCGTCGGGAGCGGTCGCCGGGACCGTGGCGACCCTGCTCCCCGGCGTGGAGTTCTCCACGCGCCAGCCCTACCCCGACGCGCGACGCCTTCTCGACGCGGGCGCCGTCGTCGCGCTCGCGAGCGACTGCAACCCCGGGTCGAGCTACACGTCGTCGATGCCGCTGTGCGTCGCCCTCGCCGTCCGCGAGATGCGCATGACGGTCGCCGAGGCCGTCTGGTCCGCGACCGCGGGCGGCGCCCTCGCGCTGCGACGCGCCGACGTCGGGCACCTCGCCCCCGGCGCGCGGGCCGACGTCGTGCTGCTCGACGCCCCGAGCCGCACCCACCTCGCCTACCGCCCGGGCGTCCCGCTCGCCGCCGCGGTCTGGAAGGACGGCGTCCGCCTCCCGGCGGGCTGAAGCCCACCCGCCGAGCGGGTGATTCTGGCGTGCCTCGACCGCGTGAGGGACCACGACCTCCGGTTCGCCCGACCAGGATCGCCTGGTCGGCCGACTGGCCCCCTACACCTGCACGGGCTCCGGGCCCGGCACGCGGAGGGCGAGGCCGGCGGCGAGCTCGAGGACGCAGAGGGCGGCGAGGCGGACGGTACGGCCGTCGGGGGCGTCGGCGGTGGCGTCGACCTCGACGATGTCGGCAGTGCGGAGACGCTCGTCGACCGCCGCCGCCCGGACGAGGGCGCGCAGCTCCCACGCCGCGATGCCGCCGGGGACGCTCGCCGGGCACCCGGGGGCGACGGACCGGTCGCACACGTCGACGTCGACGTCGAGGTGCACCGGCCCGCCCGCGGCACCGGCGATCTCGAGTGCCGCCCGCATCACGTCCTCCGGGCCGCGCCGGCGCAGCTCGTCGACGTGCACGACCGTGATCCCCAGCTCCACCGCGCGTCGCGCGTACTCGGCCGAGTTGGCGAAGTCCGCGATGCCGACCTGCACGACCCGCGTCGGGTCGAGACCGGCCTCGACCAGCCGCCGCACGGGCGACCCGTTCGAGACACCGTCTCGCAGGTCGTGGTGGGCGTCGAGGGTGACGAGGCCGGCCGTGCCGAGGTCGTCGCCCCACGCGCCGAGCGCCGTCGCGACGGTCACGGAGTTGTCGCCGCCGAGCGCGACGAGCAGGCGCGCGCGCTCCAGCGATGCGCGGACCGCCGCGCGCGTCCGCGCCTCGCCCTCCGCGCCGTCGGGCTCGTCGACGTCGCCGACGTCAGCGAACGCGAGGCGCGAAAGGTCGACCGGCCCGGCACGGCCCGACGACGCTCCTCGCTCGCTCCCGACAGCCCCCGTCGCGGCCGGTCCGGTCGCGGCGGCGGGCCGCACGCGGGCGGAGGGCCCGCCGTCGGGCAGGGGACGGTCGGGAGCGAGCGCGGGGCTGAACCGGCGCAGCGCGTCGCGCACGGCAGCGGGGGTCGCGTGCGCGCCGGTGGGGGAGAGCGACGTGCGCCAGGCCGGGACGCCGAGGATCGCGACGTCGACGTCGGTGTCCCCGCCGAGCGGGGGCCAGTCGCCCGCCCGGGGCCAGGACGGGTCGTGGGACAGGGGCTGCGCGGCGCTGCTCACCCCTCGACCGTAGCAACGCGCCGGGTGGCGGGAACCGTCAGGACGCGAGCGTCGCGACGAGGGTCGCGAGCCCGAAGCCGGACTGACCGAGGGTCCCGGTCCACAGGCGGTGGTCGGAGACCCACAGCACGACCCCGCCGAGCGTCATGAAGCCCGCGGTGTACAGGACGAGGGTGCGGCCCTCGTCCACGAGGCCGTTCGCCGCGAGCACGACCCCGAGCACCGTCCCGGCGCCGAGGAACATGTTGTAGAAGGCGACGTTGAACGCCCAGAGCGTGACCTCGGGCGGCGAGAAGCGCTTGCGCAGCAGGAACTGCTGGGCCCAGGGCCGGTGGAAGAAGAAGGCCTCGACGACCCCGACGCCGACGTGCAGCACGCCGGCGGCGACGGCGAGGACCTGGGCGAGCGTGCTCATGGGAGCTCCTCCTGGTCGTGCGGCGCGAACGAGCGGGCGAGGCGGCGGGCGCCGTCACCGTCCAGGAGGGCGAGGGCCGCGGGTCGCCCGGTGAGCAGCAGGAGGAGCGCGGTCATGGTGCCGGTCACCTGCTGGCCCTCGCCGCGCTGCCAGGGCACGTCGACGGCGGCGAGGCGGAACCCGGCGAGGCGCCGCCGGGCGCGGAAGGGGAACGACACCGCCCACACGCGCTCGGCCGCCTCGCGGGAGGCGAGCGGCGGTGCGGGGAGGTCGATCCCGAGCGCGACGGCGACGTCCTGGGCGTGGACGAGCGCGTCGACGAGCGCGACGTGCGGGGTGGTCCCCGGCGCGAGGCGACGCGACCCGACGGCCGCGCGCAGGGCGGCGAGCACCTCCTCGCGCGGGCGTTCCCCGGCCTCGCGCGTGAGGAGGTCCATCATCCCGTCGAAGCTCGCGCGGCCGCGGACGAGCGCCCGGGCGAGCCCGCGGGCGAGCGCCGCGCGCGAGGAGGTGGGGGCGAGGGTGAGGTGGGCCGCGACGTCGTGGACGCGCCATCCCGTGCACAGGCTGGGGCGCTCCCAGTCGGCGGGGTCGAGACCGGCGACGAGGTCCACGAAGGAGGCCCGGGCGGTCGCGACGGCCGCCCACACGTCGTCCTCCGTCATCCAGTAGTCGGGTGCACTCATGGGAGCGCCTCCAGAACTGATACGATGATCTGACTACTTTAGTCAGTCGGGCTGACGATGGTCAACCCCTCGACACCCCACGGAGGCGCCCGTGAGCGAGCAGGACGAGCTCAACACCGGGCTGCTCCTGTTCATCCCGTACCGCGCGCTCGAGCTGCGGGTCTACACCGCGGTCCGGGACGCGGGGTTCGACGACGCGACGCCCGCACAGCTCCGCGTGTTCCAACGGGTCGGGCCGCACGGCACGCGCCTCACCGAGCTCGCGGAGGCGGCCGAGATCACCAAGCAGACCGCGGGGTTCCTCGTCGACCAGCTCGAGGCCGCCGGGTACGTCGAGCGCGTCCCCGACCCTGCCGACCGCCGGGCGCGGCTCGTGCGCGTCACGGCCCGGGGGGAGGCGGCGTCCCGCGTCGCCGCGGCGGAGCTCGCGCGGGTCGAGGCGGAGTGGACCGCGCACCTCGGGGCGCGCGGCATGGCGTCGCTGCGGCGTCAGCTCGCGCGCCTGCGCGAGATCACCGACCCCTGGGCGTAGGGCGTCCGGCCTACGCCCTCTCGGCGTGCACGACGGCGACCGGGTGCGTCGCGTGGTGCAGCACCTGCTGGCTCACGGAACCCAGGACCATGCCGCGCAGGTCGCCCCGGCCGCGCGAGCCGACGACGGTCAGCGCGGCTCCCGCCGCGGCCTCCCGGATCGCGACGGACGGCTCGCGGTCCACGACGAACGTCTCGACGAGGACGCCGTCGTGCTCGGAGGTCCGCACCCGCGCGAGCGCCGCCTCGACGGTGCGCGACGCCTCGGCCCGCGCGTCGCGCTCGGCCGCGGTGTAGAACGACGGGTTCTCCTCCCACAGGGGCCCCACCGGCAGCCGCCACGCGCACACCGCGACGACGCGCGACCGGGCGCGGGCCGCCTCGTCGAGCGCGAACCGCAGCGCCGCGTCGCCGTGCACGGACCCGTCGACGCCGACCACGACGTCGGTCGTGCGCTCGGCGCGGTCCACGACGGGCGGCACGACGACGACCGGCACGGGTGAGCGCGCGGCGAGCCGCGTCCCGACGGACCCGAAGAACATGGAGCCGACGGAGCCCAGGCCGCGCGAGCCGACGACGACGAGGTCGGCGTCCTTGGCCTCGTCGAGCAGCGCCTCCGCGGGCGGGCCGGAGCGCAGGGTGGTGCGCACGGGCAGCGTGGGGTCGACGTGGGCGGCGCGCTCCGCGGCGGCCGACAGGATGGGCCCGGCGATCTCCCCGAGCTCCTCGACGCTCGGGTAGTACGCGCCCCCGACGAACGGCGTCGCGACCACCGGCACGTAGGCGACGTGCAGCACGCGGAGCTGGGCGCCGCGCCGCGCCGCCTCGCGCACGGCCCAGTCCAGGGCCTTGCCGCTCGTCGCGCTGCCGTCCACACCGACCAGCACGACCTGCTGCGTCGATCCGCTCACGGTTCCCACCTCGGTCCTCGTCCCCTTCGCGGCGGGTGTCCTCCCGCCGCCTGCACACCTCCTGGATACTCCCCGGGACCGGGCGTGCGCACCCTGCGACCGCCACTGCGCGCGGGGACCCACGGCTCCAGGTCGCGGGACGAAGGTCCCGCACCTGCGGCGGCACACCCACGCGCGCGCGAGAATCCGCCCTCGACGGGCTACGTTGAGGGCATGGGCTCTCCCCACCCGATCCGTGTGTTCCTGCTCGACGACCACGAGGTGGTCCGCCGCGGCGTCGCCGCGCTGCTCGAGGCGGCCGGTGACATCACCGTCGTCGGCGAGGCCGGCACCGCCGCCTCCGCGCTCGCGCGCATCAAGGCGACGCGACCGGACGTCGCGATCCTCGACGTGCGCCTGCCCGACGGCTCCGGCGTCGAGGTGTGCCGCGAGGTGCGCTCCGAGCTGCCCGAGGTCGGCTGCCTCATGCTCACGTCCTTCGCCGACGACGAGGCGCTGTTCCAGGCCGTGCTCGCCGGCGCGTCGGGGTACGTGCTCAAGCAGATCCACGGGTCCGACCTCGTGGGCGCGGTCCGCACCGTCGCCGCGGGCGGCTCGCTGCTCGACCCGGCGAGCACCGCGCGCGTGCTCGAGCGCCTGCGCCACGCCGCGGACGAGATCCCGGACCGGCTCGAGGGCCTGTCCCAGCAGGAGCGCCAGATCGTCGCTCTCATCGGCGAGGGGCTGACGAACCGCGAGATCGGCAAGCGCCTCTACCTCGCGGAGAAGACGGTCAAGAACTACGTCTCGCACGTCCTCGCGACGCTCGGGCTCCAGCGGCGCACCCAGGTCGCGGTGCTCGCGACCGAGATGCGTCAGGAGGAGGCGACGCGCCAGGGCGGCACCCCGGGCGCGGGCGCGCCGGCGGGGGACCGGCAGCACGGTGGCCAGCCCTTCCGTCCCTGAGGGCGGCACCGGGGCCGTGCGTCCCGGGGGGCCCGAGGGCTCGTCGCCGGACGGACCGGGGGCCGACGGCGAGGGTCCGGGCGACCGCGCGGCGTCGGGACCTTCGGCTCTCGCCGATCTGACACCGCGGCGCGACGATGTGGAGATGGACACAGTCGAGCGGACCGGGACAGGGGCACCGGTGTCGGGTGCGGGGGCCATGACGGCCGAGCGCCCGCGCGCCTCGGCAGGGCTCTCGGAGCTCACGCCGGAGGAGAGCTACGCGCTCCTCGCGACCGTCCCCGTGGGCAGGATCGTCTACACCGACCACGCGCTGCCGGCGATCCAGCCGGTGAACTTCGTCCTCGACGGTCCGGACGTCGTGTTCCGTACCGCCGAGGGCTCCAAGCTCGCGGTCGCCGCGAGCCGGGCGGTCGTCGCGTTCGAGGTGGACCAGTTCGACGCCGAGGCACGCTCCGGCTGGTCCGTCGTGCTCGTCGGCCGCACGTTCGAGGTCACCGAGCCGGTGGAGCGCGCACGGCTGCTCGCCCTCCCGCTCGTGACGTTCGTGCCCGGCGTGCGCGACCGCGTGATCAAGGTCGTCCCGCGCATCGTCACCGGGCGGCGGATACTGCGCTGAGGCGGCCCGGGCGACGGGTCAGACGAGCGGCACCCACCACTCGAGGCACGTGCCGCCGTCGGGCAGCGCGGTCGCGGTGCTCGACCCGCCCAGCGCCGCCGCGCGCGCCTGCATGTTCCGCAGCCCCGAGCGGCGACCGCCGGGCTGGATGCCCACGCCGTCGTCCGTCACCGTGAGGCGCGCCTCGTGCGCGGTCACGGAGAGGTGCACGACGACGTGGCTCGCCTGCGCGTGCCGGGCCACGTTCGTCAGGGACTCGCCGAGCACGACGACGAGCTGGTCGGCGACCTCGGCGGGCAGGCTCGGGCCGCCGTCGGACACGCCCGCGCCCGAGCCCTCGGCCGCGACCTCGACGCTCACCTCCGGGGCGAAGCCCAGGACCGTCGTCGCGGCCTCCGCCTGGGCGCGGAACCGGTCCTCGATCGACGGCGCGTCCGGGTCGGTCGCCGTGTGCAGGGCGAAGATGGTCGAGCGGATCTGCCGGATCGTCTCGTCGAGGTCGGAGACGGTCTCCTCGATGCGGGTCCGCGCGTTCGGGTCGGCGACGAGCGGCTGCACGCTCATGAGCGTCATCGCCGACGCGAACAGGCGCTGGATCACCACGTCGTGCAGGTCGCGCGCGATGCGGTCGCGGTCCTCGAGCACGCCCACCTGCTTGGCGCGCCCGTAGAGCCGCGCGTTCTCGATCGCGACGCCCGCGGCCGCGGCGAGCGCGATGACGGCCGCCTCGTCCTCGGCCGTGAACTCCGTCGTGGAGTCCTCGCCGCCCGCCCCGGGCACCCGCTTGTCCGTGAGGTACAGGTTGCCGAACACCGTCTCGCGCACCCGGACCGGGACGCCGAGGAACGTGTGCATGGGCGGGTGACCCTCGGGGAAGCCCGCGGACCGGACGTCGTCGGCGATCTCCGGGACGCGGATGGGCTCGGGGCGGTCGATCAGCTCGCCGAGCAGGCCCTCGCCGTGCGGCCAGTGGTCGATCGCGGCGACCTCGTCGTCCGAGAGCCCCAGCGGGATGAACTGCGCGAGGCGCTCGCGGCCCGAGGCGTCGAGCACGCCCAGCGCGCCGTACCGGGCGCCGGTCAGCTCCATGGCCGCCTCGACGATGCGCCGGAGCACCTGCGGGAGGTCGAGGTCGCTCGTCACCGCCACGACGGCGTCCAGCACGCGTTGCCCGGCGGTGGCCGGCTGGTCCGTCGTTCCGCTCACCCGAGCCAGTCTCCCAGACGCCGGGCCCCCGGCGGCACCCGGCCCGACGTAGAGGTGTGACGTGGGCGACACCCGCGCGCTATCGTGCGTCCACATCTCGGGACGTCCGTCGCCGTCCTGCCGGTCGCTCACCGCAGCCGGCCCGGCGCGAGCTGACCGAGGCCGTCGACGCAGGGGGCCGAAGGGACGCGGTGCCGCATGCCGACCACCGACCAGAGCGCGAGCCCTGCCACGGCGACCGCGCTCGCCGACCTGCGGGCCGCCGTCGGGCACCTGCACCCCGACGACCCCGCGGAGCTCGTCGCCATCGCCGACGACCTGCGCACCCTCGGCAGTCCCGCCGCCGCGGTGCCGTTCTACGAGTCGGCCGTCGAGCACGGCGTCCCGGGGGCCGTGTACCGGTTGGGCGTCGCGCACCACGAGGCCGGCGACGCCGCCGAGGCGTTCCGCTGCTTCGAGCTCGCGGGGCTCGCGGGCGACGTCCTCGGCGCGTTCATGGCCGCGCAGGTCGCGACGGAGCGCGGCGACCTGCACGCCGCCCGGCGGTGGTACGAGCAGGCGCAGGACGTCGAGGGCGCCTCCGTCCGGCTCGCGCAGGTGCTCGTCGAGCTGGGGGAGCGGGACGCCGCGGACGACCTCCTCGTCGCGACGTCGGGCGAGAGCTGGGAGGCGGCCGTCGAGCTGGCGCGCAGCGGCGCGCTCGCGGGGGACGACGCCGTGGCGCTCCTCGAGGGCTGGGCGCAGGCGGGCGAGGCGCGCGTCGCGGCGGCGCTGGCGGACCTCTACGTCCGTGCCGGCCGCGCCCTCGACGCGGAGGACCTGCTGGAGCAGGCGGCGCTCGTGGGCGAGCCGACCGCGCGCACGAGCCTCGGCGTCCTGCGGCTGCGGGCCGGCCGGGTCGCCGAGGCCATGACGCTCTGGAGCGAGGCCGCCGCCCAGGGCGACCCCCAGGCGGCGGAGCTGCTCGCGCGCTTCGGCTGAGCACGGGCACGGGTGCAGACAGAAAGGCGCCCGGCGGGCGACCCGCTCCGTCGAGCGTCGGTCGCCCTGCCGGGCGCGGAGGGGCGGGACGTGCGGGTGGTCTCCCCACCGCCCGCACGTCCCTCTTCCCCCGGGAGCGACTCCCTGCAGCGACGGCCTCAGAATCGTCGCGCGGTATCGGTCGCCCCGTAGGCCCGCCGCACACGGCGGGCTGTCGGAACCGTCAGACCAGCCAGGCGTTGCGCTGGACAAACGGGATCTTCTTCCACGTCTTGCCGAGGCCGAGCACGCTGCCCGCCCCGAGGAGCGTGAGCGCGATGATCGTCAGGGCCATCGTGATGTGGTCGTCGATGATCGGGTTGGTCACGAGCGGGAGCTCGGCCAGGTACATGAGCAGGAGCAGGAGCGTGCCGCTCACCGAGGCGACCCGCATGCCGATGCCCAGGATGAGGGCGAGCCCGATGCCGAGCAGGCCGACCATGAACAGCACGTCGATGAACGCGTTGCCGGCCAGGCCGCTGAAGAAGCCCGAGAACGTGCCCTCGAGGTTCGACAGGAAGCCGGTGGTCGGGCTGTTCCCGTTGATCCACGACCGCTCGGCGGGGGTCGCGAACCCGAGTCCGAACGTCTTGTCGAGGAACGCCCAGAGGAAGTAGAAGCCGATCACGATCCGCAGGACGCCGAGGACGACCTGGGTGTGTCGCGGAGCACGCTCCGCGAGGCTGAGGGTCTCCGGCTCGCTGCCTTCGACCGTGGGGAGCGGCGCGTTGGCGTTCCGCTCGATCGTCCCCTTCATCACTGTCCCCTCTCATCGACCCGGCCGGTGCGGTCGGGCTCCTGAGACCAAGCAAACCCCTGTGAAGGAAGGGTGGACGTCAGGCAAAGGTCGCCGCCCGCGGGGACCTAGGTCACCGGTGCGCCGGGGCGATTCCGCTCGCCGGGCCCTGCGGCCGGGTCGCCTAGGAGCCGGTGGAGCCTTCGAGCTCGGCACGCAGCTCGTCGACGCGCTCTCGCAGGCTCTCGATCGCGTCCCGGACGGCGGCGTCCGCGCCGGAGAGGGAGTCGGCGACCGCGTCGAGCTCGGTGGACGCGTCCTCGAGCGCCGTCTCCGCCTCCGCGAGGCGCTGCTCGGCCTCGGCGCGGGTGTCGTCGGTGGCCGTGGCGGCCTCGTCCGCCGCGGCGCGGGCCTCGTCCGCGGCCTCCTGCGCCGCCGTGACGGCGTCCTCGGCACGTGTGCGGGCCTCGCCGGACAGCGAGCCGAGGTCGTCGGTGAGGGAGCGGACGTCCTCGCCGATGGTCTCGGCCTGGGACCGGGCGTCGTCGAGGAACTGCTGGACCTGGTCCCCGGTGAGGGTGAACTCCGGCACGCTCACCGAGCCGTCCTCCGCGCACCCGGCGAGCGCGAGGGTCGTGACGACCGCCGCGCCCAGCGCGAACGAGCGTGACGTTGACCTGCGGTGACGCGTCGGTGAACTCATGGCGGCATTCTCCCCCGCGAACATGAGACGGGGGTGAGAGCCTCGTGGAGGCGGTGTACGGTAGGCGGACGAGGGCACTGTGGCGTGCGGCACACCGACCGGTGGACGTGCGCAGCCGTGACGTCGGGCGCGACGACGCGCAGAACCGGCGTGCGGGACCGCAGGTCCGTGGCAGGGCACGAAGCACGGGAGTGAGCGGTGAGCACCACGGCGGAGCACGAGGGCGCGGCGGACGACGTGCCCCAGATGCCTGAGCCTGCCGCGCCCGCCCCCGCGCAGTCCCCGGCCTTCGCGCGACGCGCTCGCGCCGTCTCCCACGTCCTCATCTCCTCGGCGCTCGCGATCACGCTGGCCGCGGCGCTCGCCGGGAGCGTCGAGCCCCGCCCCGGTGCGTCCTTCTTCGCCGAGGCTGCGGCGGCGACGCAGGTCTCGGCGCTGTCGAGCACGCTCGGCGCCGGCCTCGACGAGGACCAGCAGCTCGACGGCGCGATCGAGGTCCTCGCGACGGCGAACTCCCTCGCCGACGGCGAGGTCACCGCTCCCGTGGAGCAGGCGCGTGCCGAGCTCGGCATGCTCCTCGCCACCTACCTCGCTCAGCAGGACGCCGCGCGCCGGGTGCCCGTCCAGGTGGTCCCCGACGGCGGGCTCGACCTCGACGAGTCGCTCGACGACACCGAGGTGCCGGACCTCCCGGAGCCGGTCGACCCGGGCGCGGGCTCCGACGACCTCGACCTCCCCGGTGCGGACGAGGACGGGACGACGGCCCCCGGAGGCCCCGCGCAGCAGCCCGCGTCCGTGGACGCGGCGGGCGACACGGACGCGGTGCGCACCTCCGCCGTCCGCACCACGCCGAGCCCGAGCCCGACGAGCAGCCCCGACCCCACCGCGTCCCCGAGCCCGAGCGGGTCGCCGAGCCCCAGCGGGTCGCCGAGCCCGTCGCCCTCGGGCGACGCCCCGACAGGACCGACGGCGCCCGGCAGCACCGGGGGCTCCCCGGGAGACCGCACGCTCCCCGAGGACGCCGTGCCCGCTCCCGACGGCGTCGCCCCGGGGGAGCTCGGCGGTACCCAGGGGGACCTGGGCGACCCGTCGGGTGACAGCGGTGACGGCGAGCACGCGGAGGACGACGACCACGCGCACGGCGACGTGACGCTCGAGGACGTCGTCGTCTCGGCGACCCACCTCGCGGACCTGCTCGGCACGGACTACTCCCCGGTCGGCGTCGTCCCGGCGGCCGGGGCCACGGCGCTCGCGGGCACGACCCTCGCGGAGCGGCTCGCCGAGGTGGTCGAGAAGTATGCCGGCTCGACGGCGCAGTACCAGAACGGGCGGATCCCGGCCGAGGCGCTGTGCGCGCTCGACTTCGCGCCGGGCAAGACGCTGCGCTGCGACGCGGCCGAGCAGCTCGAGGCGCTCGCCGCGGAGTTCGAGAAGGAGTTCGGGTACGCGCTCAAGATCACCGACGCGTACCGCCCCTACGACGACCAGGTGCGGCTCAAGGCGATCAAGCCCTACCTCGCCGCGGTGCCCGGGACGTCCCAGCACGGCTGGGGCCTCGCGATCGACGTCGGCGGCAACGTCCCGTCCGGGACCTCGCGCGAGTACGTGTGGCTCCGCATGCACGGTCCGGACTACGGCTGGGACAACCCCGCCTGGGCGCGACCGAACGGCTCCAAGCCCGAGCCGTGGCACTTCGAGTTCTTCGCTGCGGGCAAGATGCCGACGCGCTACACGCCGTCCGAGAGCACGGCTCCGTCGACCCCCCAGAAGCCGTCGACGCCCGGCGCGCCCGCCCCGGCGCCCAAGCCCACCCCGACCGAGCCCACGAAGCCGACCACACCCACCAAGCCGACCACGCCGACCACCCCGAAGCCGGAGCCCGAGCAGCCCGCGAAGGTCGCCGTGCCCGCCGGGCTCGTCGGCACGACGCAGGCCCAGGCCGAGGCCGCGCTCGCGAAGGCCGGGCTCAAGGTCAGCGTGACGACGGAGGAGAACGCCGCCGCGGCAGGCACGGTGCTCTCGGTCAACCCGGGCTCGGGCGCCCAGGTCGCGCCGGGGAGCACGGTGACGATCGTCGTCTCGTCCGGGCCTGCGCAAGAGCCGGAGCCCGAGCCGGAGCCGACCGAACCCGAGCCGACCCCCGACCCCGAGCCGACGGAGGAGCCGACCGCCGCGCCGACGTCCGCGCCGACCGAGGAGCCCACGGCGGACGCGACGGGGACGACCGCACCCTGACGCGCGACGGCGTCGCGCCCAGCGCGGGGAGGGCGGTCGCGCCCGCTCATGCCGCGAGCCCCCGATATTCGCGTGCGCCGCGGCGAGCGTCCGCGTAGCCTCGTCAGCGATGTGATCCTCACCTGCCCCGACCGCTCCGTCCCGTCGAGCCCGTCGTCGTGGCCCCCGCGCCGTCCCTGGCGCGTGCGCGTGCCGCCCGGGCACCTTGGTAGGTGATCGCCCCATGGCCCGTTCCACCCCTGTCCTCCGTGCGTCCGACGTCCGCGTGTCCTTCGCGGGCCGTCCCGTGCTGCGCGGCGTCGACCTCGCCGTCGACCCCGGCCACCGCACGGGTCTCGTCGGCGAGAACGGCGTCGGCAAGTCCACCCTGCTGCGCGTGCTCGCGGGCACGCTCGCGCCCGACGACGGGGCCGTGACCCGGCCCGACGACCTCGGGTTCCTGCACCAGGAGTTCCCCTACCCGCCGACGACGACCGTGCGTGCGGTCGTCGACGACGCGCTGGCCCGCGTCCGGGCGATCGAGCGCGAGCTCGAGGAGGCGGCGCTCGCCCTCGCGGGCCCGGACGTCGCGGGGCCCGTCGCGGGGGTCGAGGAGGCGTACGCGCGCGCCCTCGACCGGGCCGAGCTCGCGGACGTGTGGGACGCCGACGCGCGCGCCGCGCGCACGCTCGCCGGCCTGGGACTCGACGTCGACGGCGTCGCCGGCCGCGCCGTCGGCTCGCTCTCGGGCGGGCAGCGGACGCGGCTCGGGCTCGCCGCGCTGCTGGTGCGTCAACCCGGCGCGCTGCTGCTCGACGAGCCGACGAACCACCTCGACGACGACGCGGCCGAGTTCCTGGCGGCGGCGCTGCGCGCGCTCCCCGGCGCCGTCGTGCTCGCGAGCCACGACCGGGTCTTCCTCGACGAGGTGTGCACCGAGATCCTCGACCTCGACCCGGTGGCCGAGCCGCTGCGGGGCGCCGCGGACGGCGCGTCGCGGCCCGGTGGCGCTGCCACCCTGTACGGGGGCACGTACAGCGACTACCTGGAGGCCAAGCGCGTCGAGCGCGCGCGCTGGGAGCAGCGGTTCGAGACCGAGCAGGCGGAGCTCGCCGAGCTGCGCCGGTCCGTCGCGGTCACCGCGCGCGACGTCTCGAAGAACCGCGAGCGCGGCAACCAGGCGAAGATCCTCTACGACTTCAAGGGGGAGCGCGTCCAGAGCCAGGTGTCGCGGCGCGTGCGCAACGCCCAGCTGCGGCTCGACACCCTCGATCGCGACCAGGTGCGCAAGCCCCCGCCGCCGCTGCGCTTCGCCCCGCCGAGCGGCGACGGCGCGGTCACCCCCGGCGGGGGCGACGTCGTCGCCTGGGCGCGGGGCGTCGTCGTGCACCGGCCGGTGGGTACGGGCGCGCCCGGCGAGCGCGCCGACCGGCTCGACATGACGGCGTCGGGCGTGCCCTCGGTCGAGGTCGCGCGCGGCACGCGGCTGCTCGTCACGGGCGCCAACGGCGCGGGGAAGTCGACGCTCCTGCACGTCCTGGCGGGCGACCTCGCAGCCGACGCGGGCACGGTCGGTCGGGCACGCGGCGTCCGGGTCGGCCTGCTGGAGCAGGACGTCCACCTCCACGACGACGACCGCACCCCGCGCGAGCTCCTCGCCCTCGCGCAGGGCTGGGACCCGGCCGACCGGGCGGGCGCGCGCGAGGCCGCGGTCGACGCCCACGGGCTCCTCGCGCCGCGTGACCTCGGGCGCCCGCTCGCGGAGCTGTCGGTCGGTCAGCGGCGGCGCGTGGTGCTCGCGATGCTCGTGACGCAGGCCCCCGACGTGCTGCTCCTCGACGAGCCGACGAACCACGTCTCCCTGACGCTCGCGGGGGAGCTCATGGAGGCGGTCGACGAGTGGCCGGGCGCCGTGGTCGTCGCGTCGCACGACCGGTGGCTCCGGCAGCGCTGGACGGGCGACGTCGTGCACCTCGCGTAAGCGCTGACAACTCGCTGGCCGTGTGCGCCGGAGGGTGCTTAGGGTCGGTGGGTGGACGTCGAGCAGACCGGTGCCGTGGTGCCGGACAACGCGTGGAAGCAGGTCGTCGCGTCGCTCGCGGACGCGGGTCGGCTGGAGGTGCTCGCGCGCGTCGTGACGGAGGGCCCCGCCGAGGCGGTGCTCTCGACCGACGAGCGGCGGCGGCTCGGGCCGCTCCTCGCCGCCGGGGTGGTCGTGCGCGACGACGGCGGGTTCCTGCGCGCCGCGCCCGAGCGGTTCGCGGCGCTCCTCGCGACGGCGCCCACGCCCCGGCCCACGGGCCCCGAGCGGTTCCTCGTCGACGGGCGCCTGCTGCGCTCGCCCAAGCGCCTGCGCGACCGCGAGCTCGTGGTGCGGTTCCTCGCGGCGCAGGTGCTGCCCCTGGAGGAGCCCGTCACCGAGCTCACGCTGACCAAGCGGCTCGCGGCCCGCGCGGCGGACCCGGTGTCGCTGCGCCGCGCGATGGTCGACGCCGGCCTCGTGCACCGCACGCGCGACGGCGCCGAGTACTGGCGCACGGTCGTCACGGAGTTCGACGACGTCTGACCACCGGGCGCGCGGGTGCGCGGCGGGGGTGGGCGTCGGACGCGGCGACTAGGGTCGGTGGCATGAGCAGCGAGCGCGCCCTCGCGGCGCTGGAGGCGTCGGGCATCGACTACACCGTCACGCGGCACGGGCGGGTGGGGTCGCTCGAGGAGGCCGCCGCGGCGCGGGGCGTGGACCCGTCGCGCGTCCTCAAGACGATCGTCGTGCGGCGTGCGGAGGACGACTACCTGTTCGTGCTCGTCCCGGGTGACCGCCAGATCTCCTGGCCCAAGCTGCGCTCGCTCCTCGGCGTCTCGCGCCTCTCCATGCCGGACAAGGAGGTCGCGCGCGACGTCACGGGCTACGAGCGAGGCACGATCACCCCGTTCGGCTCGACGCACGCCTGGCCGGTCGTGGCGGACGTCCGGGTCGTGGCGGGACCGGCGACGAGCGACGAGGTCGACGTCGCGGGGGGCGAGATCGCGGAGCCCGACGCCGCAGCGCGCCTGGTCTCGATCGGCGGCGGTGCGCACGGCGTCGCCGCGACGGTGGACGGGCAGGCGCTCGTCGGCGCGCTGGGCGCGCAGGTCGCGGACGTCACGGAACCGCTGTAGCGCCCTCGACCGCCCCTGGCGCGGCGGTTGTGTGGGTTCGGAGAAAGGTCGAGGACCACCCCCTCGGGGGCTGGTGTGCGCCGCGCGTCGGGTGCAGACTCTTTCTGCTCCGGTCGCGGTCGCCCGGCGCGACCCGTCGCCCGACGGCGGCGCGTGCGACCGTACGGAGCCTCGCGGGGGCGCGCGGGGAACAGGCCGTCACCACCGGACGTTGTCCGGAGGGGCGGCCGACAGCACGCAGGACGACTCGAGAGAGACGGTGAGCGGGAACCGTGGACACAGGCAGCGCGATCGACCGGACGAGCGGGATCGTCTACGCCCCGGCGGACGGCGGCGTGGTCGTGACGATGTGGGGAGAGATCGACGCGGCGCTGCGCGACCGCGCGAGCGAGGCGATGTCCTACGTGCTGGACACGCGCGGGCGCGTGGTGGTCGACGTCGCCGACGTGACCTTCATCGACTCGTCGGGCATCGCGTTCATCATCCAGCTCTACATGCTCGGCGAGGAGGACGGCCGCGACGTGGTGCTCCGCGACCCGTCGACGAGCATCGTCGAGCTGCTCGAGATGATCGGCATGGGCGGACGCATCCCCGTCGAGCGCAGCGGCGCGACGACGGGCCCCATCGAGGTCGTCGGCGCGGTCTGACGCCGGCCCGCGCTCACCCGCCCGGGTCCCGGATGCTGTGGGACCCGGCCGGTACGGTGCGGTCATGCGCATCCTGCACACGTCCGACTGGCACCTCGGGCGGACGCTGCACGGGGTCGACCTGCTGGAGCACCAGGCCGCGCACCTCGACCACCTCGTCGAGCTGACCCGCACGGAGCGCGTCGACGCCGTCGTCGTCGCGGGCGACGTGTACGACCGCGCGATCCCTCCCGTCGACGCGGTGTCGCTCCTCTCGGACGCGGTCACGCGGCTCGCGGAGCACGCGCACGTCGTCGTCACGCCGGGCAACCACGACTCCGCGGTCCGGCTCGGGTTCGGGGATCGCGTCATGCGTCCGGGCGTGCACCTGCGCGCACGGCTGGCCGACGTCGGGTCGCCCGTCGTCCTCGCACCACGCCGCGGGAGCGGTACGGGCGACGCTCCGCTGCTCGTCTACGCCCTCCCGTACCTCGACCCGGACACGGCGCGCCACGCGCTGGCCGACGACGCCGGGTCCGCGGGCGCGGACCACGGCGCGGCCCCGCGCGCCGGCGGAGCGCGGACGCCGCTCGCCCGGTCGCACGAGGCGGTCATGGGAGCCGCGATGCGGCGCGTCGGGGCCGACCTCGCGCGTCGCCGTGCGCAGGACCCGGCCGCACGGGCCGTCGTCGTCGGCCACGCGTTCGTGGTCGGTGGGCTCGCGTCGGAGTCGGAGCGGGACATCCGCGTGGGTGGGGTCGACGCCGTGCCCGCGGCGACGTTCGGGGGTTGGGGGATCGACTACGTCGCGCTCGGGCACCTGCACGGGCCGCAGCGCGTCACCGTGCCCGACGTTTCACGTGAAACCGCAGGTCACGGCAGCGGGTCGGCGACGGTCGCGCGCTACTCGGGGTCGCCGCTCGCGTTCTCCTTCTCGGAGCTGCACCAGCGCAAGTCCACGGCGCTCGTCGACCTGGACCGGCTGCGCGCCGGCGGGGACCCGGACGCGGCGGTCCAGCTCGTCCCCGCGCCGGTGCCGCGCCGCCTCGCGGAGGTCACGGGGACGCTCGACGACCTGCTCGGGACGGTCGGCGAGCCGTACGTCGACGACTGGCTGCGGGTGGTCGTGACGGACCCCGTGCGACCCACCGAGCTCTACGCGCGCGTCCGGGCCCGTTTCCCGCACGCCCTCCAGGTGACCCATCGCCCGCCGCGCGTCGCCGAGCGGGAGGTCGTGACCGCCGTCGGGCCGGGCCGCGACCCGCTCGACGTCGCGCGGGACTTCGTCGAGCACGTGGCGGGCCATGCGCCGAGCGCCGCGGAGGTCGCCGTGCTGCGCGAGGCGTTCGAGCTCGCGCTGGCGGAGGAGCGGAGCGCCTGATGCACCTGCACTCGCTGACCTTCCAGGCGATCGGTCCGTTCGCGGGCCTCCATCGCGTCGACCTCGCGTCCCTCGGTGCGTCCGGGATCTTCCTGCTCGACGGGCCCACGGGCGCAGGCAAGTCGACGGTCATCGACGCGATCGTCTTCGCTCTGTACGGCAAGGTCGCGTCCGACGCGGCGAGCGACGACCGCCTCCGTTCGGCGTTCGCGGCCCCCGAGGTCGAGTCGTTCGTGGACCTCGTGCTGGAGGTCCCGTCGGGCGTGTACCGGGTGCGTCGGACGCCCGAGTACCTCCGGCCCAAGAAGCGCGGCACGGGCACGACGACCCAGCAGGCCTCGGTGCGGCTCTGGCGCCTGGCGGGCGTGCCGTCCGCCGAGGCCGTCGCGGGGGTCGACGGCCCGCCCGGCGAGCTGCTCTCGGCGCGGCTCGACGAGGCCGGCGACGAGATCCGCCGGATCGTCGGGCTCGACCGACGCCAGCTCGTGCAGACCGTCGTGCTGCCCCAGGGCGAGTTCGCGACGTTCCTGCGCGCGAAGCCCGAGGACCGGGCCGTGCTGCTCCAGAAGGTCTTCGGCACCGAGCTCTACCACCGCGCGGCGGTGCGGCTCGCCGAGCTCGCGCGCACGGCGCGGGCGCGGTCGGACGGTGCGCGGCAGGGGGTTCGCGGCGCGGTCGAGCGGTTCGCCGGGGCAGCGGGGCTCGTGCCCGACGACGCCCGGCGACTGCGCGAGGCCGCGCAGGACGACGCGCGGCTGCGGCGGGCCGACGAGGCTGACGTCGCCCGGGCCGAGGCGGACGTCGCTGGGGGTGTGGCGAACCTCGCTCGGGGTGCGGTGGAGGCGGCGAGGCGGACGGGCCTCGCCGCCGCGGACACCGCGCCGTCGTCCCTGGCGCCGCTCGACGACGGACGGGTCACGGGGTCGGAGCCCGCCGCACCCGCGGCGGTGATCGAGGAGACAGCAGCCCCGGTCGCGGGCGTGCACGCGCTCGCCCTGGCGCGCGTCGCGGGGCTGGAGGCCGACGCGGAGGTGCTGGCCGAGCGCGAGCTCGCGGCCAACGCGACGCTCGTCGCGGCGCGCGACCGCCTCGACGCCGAGCGGGCGGTCGCCGACGCCGTGGACCGCCGGGCACGGCTGCGCGTCGAGGAGGCGCGCCTCGCGGAGGAGGAGCCCCGGGTCGCCGACGACCGTCGGCGCGTCGACGCCGCGACCCGTGCCGCCGTGGTCGCCCCCGCGGCGCAGGGTCTCGTCCGCGCGGAGCAGCTCCTCGCCGCCGCGCACGACCGGCTCGCGCTCGCGCGGACCGGCGCGCCCGCGCCCCTCGCCGACGCCGACCCGACCACGCTCGAGGCGCTGCGCGCCGACGTCGCGACGGCCGGGGTGCGCGTGACCCGCCTGCTCCCCGTCGGTGCCTCGCTCCCGAGCCGTGACCGTGCGGTCGCCGACGGTCGCAAGGACGTCGCGCAGGCGGCCGAGGAGCGGGCGCGCGTCCTCGACGAGCTCGCCGCGCGCCCGGCGCGCCGTGAGGAGCTGCGCCTGCGGCTGGCGTCGCTCGCGGAGACGGCCGGGACGCTCGGGGCCTGCCAGGAGCGGGCGCTGCGTGCGCGTGCGGTCGAGGAGGCGGCGCGGCAGGCCGCGACGCTCGCCGCGGAGGAGGAGATGGCCCGTGCCGTGCGCACGGAGGCCGCGACGGCCGCGCGCGCCGCGGTCGAGCAGGAGGCGCGGGTCCGGGCGGCCCGCATCGCCGGCCTCGCGGGCGAGCTCGCCGCCGGTCTCGTCGAGGAGTCCCCGTGCCCGGTGTGCGGCGGCACGGACCACCCGGCCCCGGCGCCGCTCGCGGACGACCACCCCACGGCGCAGGACGTCCAGGAGGCCGAGCACGGCCGGGCGGAGGCCGAGCGGACGCTGCACGACGCGTCCGCGCGGGTCGAGGTCCTCGCGGAGCGGCTGGCCGCGCGCCGTCGGGACGCGGAGGGCCTGACGCCGCACGAGGCGGCGGAGCGGGTCGCGGAGGTCGACGCGCTCGTCACGATCGCGCGAGCGGCGGCGCGCGAGCGTGCGGACGCCGAGCGCGAGCTCGACGCCCTCGACGCCGCCACGCTCGCCCTCCAGGAGCGGGCCGCCGCGCTGGCGGAGACGATCGCCGCCACGACGGCCCGCGTCGACGAGCTCGCGACGATGCTCGACGCCGACCGGGCCGAGATCCGTGCGGAGGTCGCCGCGGCCGGACCGCTGGTGATGCTGGCCGACCTGCCCGACGCCCTCGCCGACGAGGGCGGGACCCGGAACCCGGTCGCCGTCCTCGCCGCCGCGCTGGACGAGCGGCTCCGCACGATCGACGCGCTCGCCGACGCGGGCGCCGCGGTCGCCACCGCTCAGAGGGCCGTCGACGAGCGCGCGGCCGAGCTCGCCACGCTCGTCGACCGGTCCGGGTTCGTGGACGCCGCCGACGCGCTCGCCGCCGTCCTCGACGAGCCGGACCGTCGGGCGCTCGCGCGGCGCGTGGCCGAGCACGAGGCGGCGCGCGCCGCCACGACCGCCGGGCTCGCCGACCCGGCCCTCGCGGACGTGCCCGAGGACGCGCGCGCGGACGTCCCCGCGGCACGGGCAGCGGTCGCCGAGGCTGAGGCGACGGCACGGGCAGCAGGCCGCCGGCACGAGCTCGTGGCCCGCCAGGCGCAGTCCGCGCGCGCCGCGGCGGAGGGGATCGGGGCGGCAGCGGACGACTGGGCCAGGGCCCGCGACGCGGCAGAGCCGGTCGCGCGCATGGCCGCGCTGGCGTCCGGCTCCGGCGACAACGCCCACGCGCTCACGCTCGCGACGTTCGTCCTCGTCCAGCGGTTCGAGGACGTCGTCGCGGCGGCGAACGAGCGCCTCGCCGAGATGTCGTCGGGCCGGTACGAGCTCGTGCGCAGCGCGACGCGCGAGGACGTGCGCGCGCACAAGCGTGGGCTCGCGATGAAGGTCCTCGACCACGTCACCGAGCGCGAGCGCGACCCGCGGACGCTGTCCGGCGGCGAGACGTTCTACGTGTCCCTGTGCCTGGCCCTGGGCCTCGCGGACGTCGTCACCGCGGAGGCGGGCGGGGTCGAGCTGGGGACGCTCTTCGTCGACGAGGGCTTCGGCAGCCTGGACCCCGAGACGCTCGAGGCCGTGCTCGCGGCTCTCGGTCGGCTCCGGGCGGGTGGGCGCGTCGTCGGCGTCGTGTCGCACGTGGAGGCGCTCAAGCAGTCCATCGCGGAGCGCATCGAGGTGCGGCGCGTGCCCGGAGGCGGGAGCACGCTCACCGTGCGAGCGTGAGGACGGCGGTGCTCACCCGGGACGTCGGCCGGGTGACCTCGACCGGGTGACACCGGCCGGAGACGCCGAGCGGAGAACGTCGGCCGGAGGCGCCGACGACCGACCGGTCGAGGCGACCGGGTGCAGCGGGCCGCCACCGGCGATGAGAGGTGGTGCGGGTGACAGGACCGGCACGGCACGACGGCGCGGCGAGCCCGCGCGACGCCCGGCTGCGGCGGCGCTGGGACCGGGAGGCGGGCGCCTACGACCGCGGCATGGCCGTGGCCGAGCGGCGATTCTTCCCGGACGTCCGCCCCCGCGCGTGCGCGCTCGCGACGGGCGAGACGCTGGAGGTCGCGATCGGCACGGGACTCAACCTGGCCCACTACCCGGCGCCGGTCCTGGCCGGCCGACTGACGGGCGTCGAGTGGAGCCCGGGGATGCTCGCGGTCGCGCGACGGCGCGCCGCGGAGCGGAGCATCGACGTCGACCTCCGGCTCGGTGACGCGCAGCGGCTCGACCTCCCCGACGACTCCTACGACACCGTGGTCTGCACCTTCTCGCTGTGTGCGATCCCCGACCACCGTGCCGCGCTCGCGGAGATGGTCCGCGTGCTGCGGCCCGGCGGCCTGCTCGTCCTCGCGGACCACGTCGCGTCGACGTCGTGGCCGTTCCGCGCGCTCCAGGCGATGGCCGACGCCGTGAGCGTCCCGCTCGCCGGGGAGCACTTCCGCCGCCGCCCGCTGCGCTGGGTGCTTGATGCGGGGCTCGCCGTCGAGCGGCACGAGCGCACGCGGGCGGGCGTCATCGAGTGGTTCGCGGCGCGCACACCCGGTCCACGAGCTCGGTGACCGCTGCGCGCACGGGGTGTGGCGGCGCGCCGCCGTCGAGCGCGAGCGCCGCGCGGTCGAAGGCCGCGGAGAGCAGGAGAGTCAGCGCGTCGAGGCGGTCGTCCTGCGCGACGTCGTCCCCGACGCGCGGCGGCGTCGGCCGGTCCCTCCCCGCGAGGCGGGGGCCGCCGTCGCGTGCGTGACGGGCGCGGGCCTCGTCGTCGGGTGCGCCGTCGTCAGGTGCGGCCTCGCCGGGCGTGGTGTCGATCGCCGCGGCGAGGCCTGCGCGCAGCGTGCGACGGGCGTGGCGCGCGTCGAGGGCGTCGGCCTCGGCGGCGCCGAGCACGGCCGGGGCGTCGACGAGCAGCAGGCGCGTCCGGCCGGGGACCGCCATCGCGTCGAGGTAGGCCCGCGCGCCCTCGATGAGCATCCCGCGGGCGTCGAGCGCGTCGGCTGCGACCTCGTGGGCGCTGGCGAGCGGGCCGGTCCGTGCCTCGATCTCGCGCGCGACGGCCTCCGCCTCGGCCTCGACGACCGCCCGGAACAGGTCCCGCTTGTCCGCGTAGTGGTGGTAGAGCGCGCCCCGCGTGACGCGCGCGGCCGCGGCGATCTGGGGTGTCGACGCCTCCGCGTACCCGGGGTCGACGAACAGCTCGCGTGCCGCGGCGACGAGCGCGGTCCGGGTGGCGAGGGTGCGCTCGGCGTTGCTCCGACGTGTCTCTTGCATACCGACAGACTGTAGGTCACTCTTAGATACATACAGCCTGTTTGTTTGTTTCCTTGGGCGCCCGCCCACGACCAGAGGAGAAGACCCGTGCGCATCACGAGCTGGTACCCGGTGATCATGACCGGAGACGTCGCCGCGACCGCCGCGTTCTACGTCGAGCACCTCGACCTCCGGCCGCTCTTCACGAGCGACTGGTACGTGCACCTTCAGTCCCCGCACGACGAGGCCGTGAACCTCGCCGTGCTGGACGGCGACCACGAGACGATCCCCGAGTGCGGGCGGGGGAGGGCGAACGGGCTCCTGCTCAACCTCGAGGTCGAGGACGTCGACGCCGTCCACGACCGCTTCGTCGCGGCGGGTCTGCCGATCCTGCGCTCGCTGCGCGACGAGGCGTTCGGCCAGCGCCACTTCATCACCGCCGACCCGAACGGTGTCCTGATCGACGTCATCACGCCCATCCCGCCGTCGGGCGAGTTCGTCGAGCAGTACGAGGAGTCGGCTCTCCCCGCCGACTGACCGGACGTCCCCTCAGGACGTGGGCGGGAGGAACCCCGTCGCGCTGGTCGTGACGACACCTGCGACGACCACGACCACGACCGCGACCAGCACCGCGGTCCGCGCCCGGGGCGGGCACTGCCGTCGGCCATGGATCCTCCCGTCATCGGTACCCGCCGGAGGGGAGGCGGCCGGCCGTGCGATCGGCGGGCCTCGGTCCCGACCCGGTCACCATGTCACAAGACGGCGCCTCCTCGGTCTCTCTCCTACGGGGGCAGGAGCGGCGACCGAGGTTCGCGGTCGTCGAGCGTCATCGCCGGGTGGGCACCCGGTCCGACCGGGGCGTCCCCGGCGCCGTCGAAGGAGAGCAGCAATGTCAGCAGCATCGTCCCCGCTCGAGCGCGAGCTGCGGCGCATGGAGGTCATCGCGCGCCGCGAGCAGCTCCGGCTCGTGGGTCGCGCCCTGCCCCGCGTGGCGGAGCGCCGCCGGTGGGCGGACGCCCCGCGCCGTCAGTCCCCGACGACCGCGACCCGGTAGACGCACCGCAGACGCACGTCAGGCCGAGCGCTGCACCGCTGGCCTAGCGCTGCACCACTGGCCTAGCGCTGCACCGCCGGCTGCCGCCCTCGGCCCGGAGCGCGTCTCTCCACGTGCGGGTGCTCAGTCCAGGGCGCTCAGGCCGGCGAGGTCGCGCGCGCGTAGCAGCACGTCGTCGAGCATCTGGGGCGTGAGACGCCCGGTGAAGGTGTTCTGCTGGCTCACGTGGAAGCACCCCAGGAGGGTGAGGGTCTGCGCGGGGGGCGGCTGCCCGCCGTCGGGCACCTCGCCGTCGTGGTGAGCCCCCGCGGTGTCCGTCCCCGGCGCGGGTGTCCGACGGCGCAGCGTCACCTCCGCGCCGTGCGTGAACCGCGGCCGTGGCCGGGGCACGTCCCAGCCCTGCTCGGCGAGCGTGGACAGGAGCGCCTGCCACCCGAATCCGCCGAGCACGACGGCGACGCGCACGGTCTCCCCGAGCAGCTCCACCTCGCGCGCGAGATACGGCCCGCACCGGCGGCGCTCCTCGGGCGTGGGCTTGTTGTCGGGCGGGGCGCACCGCACCGGGGCGGTGACGCGGATCCCGGTGAGGCGCAGCCCGTCGTCCGCGGACACGGACGTCGCCTGGTTGGCCAGGCCCGTGCGGTGCATGGACGCGAAGAGGAAGTCGCCGCTGCGGTCGCCCGTGAACATGCGGCCGGTGCGGTTGGCCCCGTGCGCGGCGGGTGCGAGCCCGACGACGAGGATCCCCGCGCGCTCGTCGCCGAACCCGGGCACGGGCCGGGCCCAGTAGTCGTCGTCGCGGAACGACGCGCGCTTGACCTCGGCGACGTGCTCGCGCCACGCGACCAGACGCGGGCAGGCCCGGCACTGGATGAGGTGGTCGTCGAGCGCCGCGAGCGACGGGGCGGTCCGCGCGGCGAGCGGGTACTCGGGGTCGTCGGTCGTCACGCACCCCATCTTCCGCGCCGAGCACGACATGGGGGTCGTTATCCGCCGGATAGCGACCCCCATGTCGTGCTCGACCGCGAGCGAAGTCGTGCTCGACGGCGCCTGTCTGGCCGGTCAGGCGCCGCGGTCGGCGAGCACCGTGGCCTCGGCGAGCGCGGCGGCGTCGTCGGGGACGTCGACGGCCGCCTCGGGACCGGTCGTCGCGGCGGTCGTGCCGCCGGCCGGCTCACGCGTGCCGAGCGCGTCGGCGGCATCGTCCGGGACGGGCGCGCCGAACGTGTGCCGCAGGCCGAGCAGGACCGCTCCGGCGATGACGACCACGCCGAACATCACGGCGGCCATCGTCACGGGCGGTGACCCGCCGAGCAGGCCGGTCACCGGCGCGACGATCGCGCCGACGCCGAACTGGAAGGCCCCGATGAGCGCCGCGGCGCTCCCGGCGCGGTGCGCGTTGCGCTCGAGCGCGATGGCGGGGACGGACGGCATGACGAAGCCGGCGGTACCGAGCGTGAGGACGATGAGCGGGACGAGCCACGCGAGGCCGGCGCCGGCGAGCGCCGCGACGAGGAGCCCGCCCGAGAGCACGAAGCCCGCGGCGACCGCGCCCTGGAGGATGCGCTCGGGCGCGACGCGGCCCACGAGCGCGCCGTTGATCTGGCTGCCCGCCGTCACGGACACGGCGCCGACGCCGAACACGATCGCGTACTGCTGGGCCGACATGCCGAAGAAGTCCTGGAACACGAACGTCGACGCGGAGATGTACGTGAACATCGCGGCCATGTAGAAGCCCGCGATGAGTGCGAGCCCGATGAACGACCAGTCGCCCAGGAGCGAGCCGTACGACCGCAGGGCGGCGACGGTCCCGCCGGAACGTCGGCGCTCGGCCGGGAGCGTCTCGCGCAGGCGGAGCAGCACGAGCACGAACAGCACGGCGCCGACCACGGCGAGCGCGACGAACATGCCGCGCCAGGAGCCGAGCCGCAGGAACTGGGCGCCGATGGTCGGGGCGAGGATCGGCGCGACGCCCACGACGAGCATGAGGCGCGCGATGACCTTGCCGATCTGGTAGCCCTCGAACGAGTCGCGCACGATCGCCATGGAGAGCACCATCCCGGCGGCCGCGGAGAGCCCCTGGACGAACCGCAGGCCGGTGAGCGCGGCGACCGACCCGGCGAAGACGATCCCCACGGACGCGGCGACGTACACCGCGAGGGAGACCAGCAGGGGAGCGCGGCGGCCGATCGCGTCCGAGACGGACCCGATGAGGAGCTGGCCGATCGCGAGCCCGGCGAGCGTCGCGGTGAGCGTGAGCTGGACGCGGGACTCGGTCGTGCCGAGCTCGTCGACGATGCGCGGGAAGGCGGAGAGGTACAGGTCGATCGTCAGCGGACCGATCGCGGTGAGCGCGGAGAGCAGCAGGACGAGCCCCGCGCTGATGCGCCCGGGTCGGGCGGGAGCGGCGGGGCTCGTGGAGCCGGTGCCCGGCGGGGCGGCGACGGGCGCGGTCGGCGCCGGGGTCGCGGGGGGAGTGGAGGCCATGACAGGGGCAACCCCGCGCGGGGTGCCGCATGTTCCCGGACGCCGTACGTGATCGGATGCTGAGACGGCGGAGGTCTCAGGCTCTGCCGCGCGCCCCGCCGTCGTGCTGGCGGTCTCCGTCGTCGGCGCCGACCCCGTGCCCTGCGGCTGCGAGACCGCGCCGCGCACGGGCCTCCTCGGCGGCGTCGTCGAGCTCGACGGCGAGCGCGCGGGCCGCGTGGTGCAGGTCCGCCGCGCGAGAGGCGTCGCCCGCGGCGGTCTCGCCCGCGGTCACCGCCTCGGCGACGGAGCCCGCCGCGAGCAGTGCGGTCGCGAGCGCGCTGCGGGCCTCGGCCTCGGCGTCGGGGTCCCCGAGCGCGACGGCCGCGTCGACCGCGGCACGCAGCTCCACGACCCCGGCCCCCGCCGCGTCGGAGCGTGCGAGAAGCCGACCCACGTGCACCCGTGCCCGCGTCGCCAGCCCCGCGTCGCCCAGAAAGGTCGCGCTCGCGAGGGCGTCGCGGTGCAGCGCGAGCGCGCGGTCGAGGCTGCCCTCCGCCTCGGAGAGGATCGCGGCGTTGCTCGACACGATCGCGACGTTGAGGACGTCGCCCACGCGACGTGACAGCGCGAGCGCCCGGTCGTCGCCGCGTCGCGGTACGCGGTCTCGGCCTCGTCGAAGCGGCCGAGCCGCTTGTACACGTTGCCGACGCGGTTGAGCGTCTGGCCGGGACGCGGGTCGTCGCCGCGCTCGAGCGAGCGGACGAGCTGGGCGAGCGCCTCGTCGTACCGGCCGAGCCGTTCGAGCGCGCGCCCGAGGTCGCGCCCGGCCTGGGACCGCCCGGAGGGCCGTCCGTGCTCGACCGCCGCCGTGTGCACCGCGACCGCGTCGTCCCAGCGCCCCGCCGAGTCGAGGTACGGCGCGAGCAGGGCGGAGAGGTCGGTCACCGGGTCGGCGAGCTCGTGCTCCGCGGCGAGCGCCGACGTCGCGACGAGCAGGTCCCGGTGGGTGTCGAGCCACGCGAGCGCGACGTCGGTGGTGCTCCTCACCGCCGCGGCGCCCGACGGGGCGGAGCCCAACCCGGTCGGACCCTGCTCGGCCGAGCGCCCGGTCGCGTCGTGGTGAGGCGCCGCTGCGCGCACGGCGGGCCGGGCGTCGTCGAGCAGCCGGGCGGCGAGGCGCCCGACGGCCGCAGCCCGCGCGGAGAACGGGTCGTCGGACCGGGCGAGGTCGGCGGCGAGGGCGCGGACGGCGTCGGGCACGACGACCTCGCCGCGCGGCCCGTCCGTGACGAGGTGAGCGCGCCCCAGCGCGGCGAGCGCGTCCCGGCTCTCGCTCGTCGAGACACCGAGGAGTACGGCGACCCACGCGGCGTCGAGCGGCACCGGGACGAGGGCGAGGAGGCGCAGGGCTCGGGCGTGGTCCGCGGGGAGGTCGCGGTGCGCCGCGGCGAGCGCGGGGTGCAGGGCCGGTCCGGGGAGGTCCTCCACCCGGCGGGCGTGGTCGGCGAGCGACCAGCCGGGCCGGGCGCGGACGTCGTCGGCGACGCGCACCAGCGCGGCGGGGAGGCCCCCGCACGCGCGGACCAGCCGAGTGGCCGCGCTCGGCTCGGCGACCGCGCGGTCCGCGCCGACGAGCGACCCCAGGAGCGCGAGCGCGTCGTCCTCGGGGAGCGGGTCCAGGGTCGTCCCGGCCGCGCCGGGGAGGTCGAGCACGTGGTGCGCCGTGGCCACGACGCGTGCCCCGGCCGGCAGGTGCGCGACGACGTCCGCGACCTGGGCGGCGGCGGTCACGTCGTCGAGGACGACCGTCGTGCGACGCCCGGCGAGCGCGGCCGCGAGGGCCGCGGCGAGCGCGAGGACGTCGCGCGCCTGCGCGTCCGGCGGCGGCGCGCCGAGCGACTGGAGCAGCGCGTCGAGCACGACGGCGGCCGGTGGCGCCTCAGCGGCAGGCACCCGGCGCAGGTCGACGAGCGCGACGACGTCCGCGGGGACCTCGCGCGCGACGGCGAGCGCGACGCTCGTCGTCCCCGTCCCGGCGAGGCCGGTGACGGTCACGACGCGCGGACCGTCGGGGATGCCGGGGAGCCCGTCGGGCCGTCCGGCCCCGAGCGCTGCGGCGAGGCGCGCGGCGTCGTCCGCACGGCCCACGAGGGGGCCCTCGTCCGCGAACGGTCCCAGCCGGACCGACGGCGGCGCTGCCGCCGGGACGGCGGCGGGCACGGCCGCGGTTCGGTACGCGGCGCGCCAGGCCGCGGGCCGGCGGTCACCGAGGACCCGCGCGACGTCGGCGAGCAGGTCGACGTCGAGCCGGGAACGGCCCGCCCGGAAGACGTCGTAGACGGTCACACGGCCGGGGCGCGCCTCCGCGGCGGGGACGCCCCGGGAGGTGCGGAGCGCGCCGACGCGCCGCGCGATCTCGGTGTACGAGGGGTCGCCGGCCCAGGTCCGGAGCGCGCGCAGTCGCGCCGCGAGCTCGTCCACCGACCCGGCGCCCACGGGGGACGGTGGCGGGTCGGGGGGCATCGCGCCAGGCTAGCGACGGCTACCCACCGGTGCGCGGCGACGCCGCTACGCGACAGCGCGGCTGCTGACCGGGACGCGCTCGTCCGCGTCCTTGATGACCCAGGCGACGACGGCGAGGCCGAGGATCGCCACGACGGGGGTGGCGAGCCCGGCGAAGGGCACGGTGGCGTCGTTGTGCCCGACGGTGAAGACGGAGATGTCCCACAGGCCGTGCAGGGCCATGGCCCACACGAGGGAGCCGGTCGTGCGACGCAGGATGTAGAAGACCGTCCCGGAGCCGAAGGCGACGAGGACCTGGGGGAGGGCCTTGTCGAGGGGGGAGCCGGAGAGGACGTTGAGCAGGTGCATGGCCCCGAACAGCACGGAGCTCCACAGCCAGACCCAGACCTCGCGGTAGCGCGAGCGCAGCCCGACGAGGAGCGTGCCGCGCGCGACCAGCTCCTCGCAGAACCCGACCCCGATCCCCAGCAGGAGGAGGGCGAGGAGGAACGTCGCGTCGAAGTCCTCCCACGTGGTCTGGGCGAGGCTGACGATTGCCACGACGAGCATGAGAACAGGGGCGATGATCGGCCAGCGGCGGGCGCTGCGTGCGCGCTCGAAGAGCGCGGGGCGCCACCATCCCAGCGCGGTGGTGACCACGACGAGGTAGAGGGCCCCGATGACGAACGAGGGCACGGTGACGCGGAAGATGCTCTCGGCGCTGGTCCCGACGTCCTCGTAGGGGACGCCGGAGAGCGCGGCGACGATCGCGATGATGACGAGATAGCCGATGAGGATCGCGATTCCGATCCAGGCTCGGGGTGGGACGCGCATGTGCTACCTCTCTCCGGTCGGGTGCTCGGGGGTCGTTCGGTCGGGTCCGGGTCGCGCGTCGACGAGCAATCGCGCGTCGAGCCGCGCGAGCTCGGCTCGTGCGAACGCGACGCGGTCGGTCTCCTGGGCGTCGGCTGCGGCGATCTCGTCGGCGAGGTCGTGCGCGGCGGCGAGGCGGTGCTTGCGGCGCCTGCGGTCGTGGCGGTCCGCCGCGTCCTTGCGGTACCGGCGACGCTGCCTCCACCCGCCGGAGAGGGCGTCGAGCTCCTCGGCGGACAGGGTGCCGTCGAGGACCTCGGGGGACATGACGGCGCGCATGGTGCGTCGCTCGTCGCGGACGGTGAGGTGGAAGACGCCGACCACGGTCGCGATCGCGACGGCGGCGATCACGACGATGAGGACCAGGGAGAGGGGGCCGTTGCCGCCGCTCAGTGCTCCGACGGCGTCCCACAGGAAGTGCAGGGCCATCGCGGTCGCGCAGAGCCCGAGGCCGAGCCCGACCCGCCGCCGCTGGGCGCGGGTCCCGACGAGGTAGATGAGCCCGGCCCCGAAGACGGCCGAGTACAGGATGTGCGAGGTGAAGCCGCTCGCGAGGCGCAGCCCGACGGTGCCGAGGCTGTTGCCGACCGGGTCGGAACCGAACTGGGTCTGGGCGGAGTTGAGGGCGTAGAGAACGTCCTCGAAGATCTGGAACCCGAGCCCCGCGAAGGCGCCGAGGACGAACCCGTCGTACGCCGTGCGGACCACGGTGGGTGCGATGAACAGCAGCAGGAGCACGCCGGCGCCTTTGCCGAGCTCCTCGGTGAACGGGGCGGACAACGGAGCCCACCAGGTGTCGGCGACCTGCTGTCCCAGGAGCGTGAGGTAGAGGCCGCGGAGCGCGTCGTTCGCGCTGACCGCGATGACCCAGGTGGCGGCGACGCCGCCCCAGGCGAAGGCCGCGACGCGCAGCGACACGGGTTGGGGCGAGTACCGGTCGATGACGGTGGTGAACCACCAGAAGAGCAGCCCGTAGGCGCCGAAGATCAGCGCGGACAGCCCTAGGGCGGTCCCGAAGGCGCGCACGGTGGTGTCGAGGATGTGCAGCATCTGGTAGAGCCCGTACGCGAGGACGAGCACGAAGACCCACCAGCACGCGTTGCGGGGCTGCCACCAGCGAACCGGGTTCCCCCACCCGCTGGTCTCGAGCGACTGCCGCCGCAGGGCGAGCGCGTCTGCGCGGTCGACGTCGCTCATGACGTGGCCTCTTCCTCGACGGGGGCGATCGACTGGATCATGGCTGCCACGTCCGCCGTGGTGACCGGGTCCGTGGTGTCCGGCCCGAGGGCGACCACCTCGATGCCCTGGTCGTCGACGACGAAGGTGGCGACCAGCCCGCTCCCGGACGTGCCGGTGAACCGTGCTGCGACGCCGGTCAGGCCGTCGTCGGTCGTGACGGCGACGGGGTCGCCGGCGACCCGGTATCCCGCCTCGCCCCGCAGGCCCGCACCGGTCTTCCGGAGCTGGTCGAGCAGCTCCTGCGGGGTGCCGTCGTAGGTGTCCGTCTGGATGTTGAGCACCACGCCGTCGCCGGACACGGTCGCGGAGGTCGCGAACCGGTCGGCGGGACCGGGCTCGTCCTCGCGCTGCCCGGACAGGATGTTCCAGCCTGGCGTGGGGGAGAACGTGACGGCGTCGCCGAGCCGGATGACGTCGCCCGTCCGGGCCGGGTTGTCGCGCGCGATGCGCTCGTTGAGAGTCGGCAGGACGACGACCGCCACCAGCAGGAGGGCGAGGACGGCGAGAGCCGGGGCGATCGTCGAGCGGTCCAGGCCGAGGAGGCGCCGCTCGACGGGGACCCATCCCTCAGGACGAACCGGTCCCGCGCCCGGCGCGTCGGCGCTCACCCGCGTCCTGCCGCCGCGGGAGGGACACGGTCCGTGGCCGGGGATGTCGCTGGGACGGGCATCTGACCTCGTTCCGTCGGTGTGGTGGACCCGGGTCTCCCGCCGGAGTGGTGACCCGATCGAGTCACACCGGTGTGGTCCGATGCGCCGACGCTAACGACAGCGCGGCCATTGCGCGCGGCGAACCGGGCAGGTGCGCTCTGCGTCGCAGACCGGGCGCTCGTGGGGACCGGCGCCGGTCTCGAGATGTCGAGTGCTGGTGCAGGCCCTAGCGTGGCGGACGACGACGACCCCTCGACGAGAGCAGGTGGCAGATGTCGGTGCGGAACGCCCCGCTGGTCCGGGACGCGGCGACGGGGAGGCGTGTCACGCGCTGGTGGGTCGCCTACCTCGTGGTCTTCGTCGGAGCGGTCTTCGTCGTGCAGTTCGGCGTCCTGGGTGCACTCGGTCAGGCGTGGAAGGTCTCCGCGGGCTCGCCGGCGGCCCAGGTCCAGGAGGCGATCGCGTGCGCCGTGTCGATCCTCGTGGTCTTCGCCTGGGTCGGCTGGTACGAGCGACGCCACGTCCGCACCGTCGGGTTCCGCCGGCCGGGCCGCGGGGTGCTGCTCCTGCTCACGGGGATCCTCGTCGGCCTGGCGATGATCTCGCTGCCGATCCTGTTCCTCTGGGCGACCGGCGCGTACGAGCGGGTGGACGCCCCGGCGGCGTCGGGCTCCGGAGGGGGCTGGGCGGCGCTCCCGCTGGTCCTGGCGCTCGTGCTGCTGTTCGTGTTCCAGGGTGGCCAGGAGGAGGTCCTCACGCGGGGCTTCCTCCTGCAGAACTCCGGGCTCCAGCTCCCCGGATGGGTCGCGATCGGGCTGCCGGCCTTCATCTTCACCATCCTGCACGGCGTGCTGTCGTTGCCCCTCGCGTTCGTGACGATCCTGCTCTACGCGGTCTTCGCCTCGTTCGTCGCGCTCCAGCAGGGGTCGCTGTGGCTCATCGGCGGCATCCACGCCGGCTGGAACTGGGCTCTGGGCAACGTGTGGGGCATCCCGGTGAGCGGGCTCGCCCCCAAGGACGAGTCCCTGGTGTACCTGCGACCCACGGAAGGAGCGCCCGACTGGCTCACCGGTGGGACGTTCGGGACCGAGGGGAGCCTGCCCGCCGTCGTCATGATCGTCGCCGCGACGGCGGTCGCGTTCGTGCTCTACCGCCGCCGTGCCCGGACCTGGGCGGACGACGCGGAGCCCGCGGCCCCCGCACCGACACCTCCTGCCGCTGAGAGCCCGTCCTCGGCCGCGGTCGACTGAGCCACCGGCTTGGCCTGGCGCCCGCGTCGTTCGGGATCGTTCGGGACGCGTGCGGCGGCGGTGGCCCTGCCGTCAATCTCCTCCAGGGCCGCGACGACCGCGGCGCGACGGACCGCGTCGGTGGCGCGGGGAGACGAAGGAGCGACGGTGGGCCTGTTCGACAAGCTCAAGGACATGTTCTCGGGGACCGCGGACCTGTACGCGAAGGAGGACGCGCCCGCGCTCACGCCCGCGCAGCAGCGGGGTCTCGCGCTGGGCGCGGACTACGCGGTCGAGGGCGTGCTGCCCATCAACGCGCTGACCGTGGAGGCGGACGCCCGTACGGCCGCGAAGCCGCTCGCGGCCGGGTGGGACGTGCGGGGCGCGGACGACGTCGAGCGCACGTACGAGCTCCTGCTCACCCAGGGCCACCGCGGCTACTACGCGATCGCGATGCCCAAGGTCGAGGAGCTGTACTCGGGCCGGCTGAGCCGCCGGGACGCGAAGGGCGCGGCCGAGCAGCACGCCGCGCAGGTGCGGCAGGAGGCGACGGCGCGCGGGCTCGACCCCGAGCGCGCGGTCGCGTTCTACCAGGGCTGGAGCGCGTCGGCGCAGGTGGGCGGGCACGGCGAGCTCGCGGACCCGCTCCCGCCGTCGATCGCGGCGTGGGACGCGGCACGGGTGGTGCACGTCAGCCGCCTGGCGGTCGACGCCGGGTTCGTCGCGCCGGAGCGGGCGTGGGCGGCGATCGAGGAGGCCGTCGTGATGTCGCGCCCCGCGTACGCGTCGTGGGCGCAGTTCGGCGACGGGTTCCTCGCCGGGCGCGCGTTCTGGTCGGCGGGCAACCGCACCCCGGTCGACCAGGACCTGCCCGACTTCAAGCGCGCGGTGCGCCGACTGCTCGACACCGAGTCGTCGCCGTGGCGGACACTGTCGTACTGACGGCGGCCGACCCGAGCCCGGCGGACGGGCAGCGGACGGGGGCGGGCGCTGAGGATCGAGCGGCATGACGGGAGGGCGGACGGTGCACCGGTCGCCGTGGTGGTGGCGGGCAGGGGTCCTGCTCGTCGTGGTCGGCATCGGCACGGCGGTCGTGGCCGCCGACGACGGTCTGCGCTCCGAGGTCCACGCGGCGCTGTCGAACCTCGCGCGGGCGCTGTTCTGACGACGGACGCGCCGCCGAGAACGACGGCACGCCCCGTCGAGCACGACCTTGCTGCCGCCACGAGCCTCAGAACGGCAGCTAGGTCGTGCTCGGCGTGGTGGTCAGCCCTGCGCGTCGCGCCAGGCGACCCACTCCCGCACGAGAGACAGGTCGTAGTCCGGCCCGCTCGTACCGACCGTGAAGAGCGTCGCGCCCGCGGCGACGAGCGCGTCCGCGGACTCCGACGGCGCCCGTGACACGCCGACCGAGCGCTCGACGAGCGCGGCGGTGTCGCGGCCGACCGCCTCGCCGTGCTCGTCGAGGATCGCGCTCTTGCGTGCGAGCGTCTCCGCGTCGCCGAACGAGTGCCACACGTCCGCGTGCTCCGCGACGACGCGCAGGGTCTTGCGCTCGCCGCCGCCACCGACGAGCACGGGGATGTCGCGCGTCGGCGTGGGGTTCGACTCCGCCCAGCGGGTCTTGATGCGCGGCAGCGCCTCGGCGAGGTCGGCGATGCGCCCGCCCGCGGTGCCGAACTCGTAGCCGAACCGGTCGTAGTCCTTCTCGAACCAGCCCGCCCCGATCCCGAGGATCAGGCGCCCGCCGCTGATGTGGTCGACCGTCCGCGCCATGTCGGCCAGGAGGTCCGGGTTGCGGTAGCTGTTGCAGGTCACGAGGGCGCCGATCTCGACGCGCTCCGTCTGCTCGGCCCACGCGCCGAGCATCGTCCAGCACTCGAAGTGCTTGCCTTCGGGGTCGCCGGTCAGGGGGAAGAAGTGGTCCCAGTTGAAGATGACGTCGACGCCGAGGTCCTCCGCGCGCAGCACGGCGTCACGGATCTGGGCGTAGTCGGCGTGCTGCGGCTGGAGCTGGACGCCGATGCGGTAGGGGTGCCGGGATGAGGTCATGCCGGGCAATCTACGTCCGGGTCGAGGACGACGACACCCCGCGTCGAGCACGACGTCCTGGCGTCACGATCGTCGGAACGACAGCGGGGTCGTGCTCGGCGGACCTAGGGTGGGCGCATGAAGCGACTGGTGGGCCTGCTCGTGACGCTCGTGGTGCTCGTGGCGGTCGCCGTCGTGGCGGACCGGGTCGCGGTCGGCGCCGCGGAGCGCGGCGCGGTGACCGCGTTCGAGCAGCAGGCCGACGACGTCTCCGGGGCGCAGCTCGACATCACGGGGTTCCCGTTCCTCACGCAGCTCGCGCGCGGCGAGCTGACGCACGTCACCGGCTCGGCGGACTCCGCGTCCTTCGGCGGCTACGCGATCTCCGACCTCCAGGTCGAGGCCGACGGCGTGAGCACGTCGGAGCCGTACCGCATCGCGTCCGGGACCGCGTCGGGGGTCATCGCGGCCGAGTCGCTCCAGCAGATCGTCGCGGAGCAGACGGGCCTGGACGTGGGGATCACCGCGTCCGACGACGTCCTGTCGCTGGCCTTCGACCTGCTCGGCGCCACGATCACGGTCGACGTCACGCCGCGCGTCTCCGGGCCGGCCGAGCTCGCCGTCGACGTCGTCGCGGTCCGCACGGGCCTCGGGACGGTGTCGGTCGACGACCTTCCGTCCGGGATCTCCCGCGCGCTGTCCGACCTGCGGGTCCCGCTCGACCTGCCCGACGGCGTCGCGCTCGACTCCGTGTCCGTCGTCGACGGCGGGGTGCGCGTCACGGTGACGGGGACCGACGTCGTCGCCGAGGACCTGGTGGCGTCGTGACCGGCACGGTAGGGGAGACGCGGTGAGCGAGACGGCCGTGGACGAGCGCCACGTGCTCGCGGCGCGCCTCGCCGCGCACCGCCTGCGCGCGCCCGACCTGCCCGACGTGCCGACCGCCGTCGGGCACCTCGTCGCGGTGCAGGGCCAGGAGTTCCACCCCGCGCTGTGGGGCCTCACGCGGCGGTTGCGCCCCGACGCGCGGCCCGGCTCGGCGGGCGCGGTCGCGGCGTGCGACCGCGGCGAGGTGCTGCGCACGCACGTGCTGCGCCCCACGTGGCACCTCGTCCGGCCCGACGACGCCCGCTGGCTCGTCGAGCTCAGCGCGCCGCGGGTGCACCAGGCCAACGGGACGCTGTACCGGCAGGTGGGGACGGACGGGCACGGTGCGGAGACCGACCTCGTCCTCGCGGCCGTGCAGGAGCGGCCCCGCACGCGCCGCGAGCTCGCGGGGCTGCTCGCCGCCCACGGCCGCCCGCTCGAGGGCATCGCGCTCGGGTACGTGCTCATGCGCGCGGAGCTCGACCGTCTCCTGGTCAGCGGCCCGCTCGACGGCAAGCAGCAGACGTACGCCGCGTTCGACGACCGCGTCCCGCCGGGCTACGGGCCGCTCGGCGAGCGGTTCGACCGGGACGCCGCGCTCGTCGAGCTGCTGCGCCGCTACCTCGCGAGCCGCGCGTACGCGACGGTCAAGGACGTCGCGCAGTGGTCGGGCTTCACGCTCACCGACGTGCGGCACGCGCTCGACCTGCTCGGCGAGGACGTCGTGGCGGTGCCCGGGTCGGGCACGTTCGAGGGGCTGACGCTCTGGCGCCTCGCGGACCCCGGCGAGCGGGTGCTCGAGCCCGGGCCGTTCGTCGGCGCCCTCGCGCCCGACGGCGACCCGGCTCGACCCGTCGTCGACCTGCTGCAGAGCTACGACGAGCTCTTCATGTCCTACGGCGAGACGCGCGCGGTCGTCGTGGCCGACGGCGTCGACCTCGGCGACCGGCTCGGGTCGTTCATCCACGCCGTCGCGGTCGACGGGGTCGTCGTGGGTCGGTGGCGCTGGGTCGTCGGGACGCGCGACGTCGTCGTCGAGCCGCAGTGGCGCCGCGCGCCCACCCCTGCGGAGACGGCGGCGTTCGACGAGCAGGTCGCCGCCGTCTCCGCGCACTGGGCCCGGGCCGCCTGAGCTCAGCCCTCCGCGGGGCCGGTGAGCGCCTCGAGGCCCGCGGCGGCGCACGCCTCGTCCGCCATGCCGTCGGGCGCGCCGCCGACGCCGATGCCCGCAAACGTCGCGCCGTCGATCTTCACCGGGACGGCGCCCGGGAGGAAGAGCGTGCCGGGCAGGTCGGCGACCGTCGCGCCGTCGCCGACCGCGCGCGGCGCGAGCTCGCTCGTCGCGGCGCCGAACGCTGCCGACGTGTACGCCTTGGCCTGGGCGGCCTCGAGCGTGTGCACCGCGGCGCCGTCGCCGCGCACGAGCGCCTGCACCTGGCCCGCGCGGTCGACGACGGCGACGCTGACGAAGCCGAGGTCCTCGGCCTGGCACGCGGCCAGCGCGGCGCTCGCGGCCTCCTGCGCCGCCGCGACGGTGAGCCGGCCGACCTGCACGAACTCGTCCGTCGTGACGTCGGCGACCGCGACGGCGGCGGGCTGCGCGGGCCGGTCGGCCCCCGCGTCGTCGCTCCCGGACGCGCCCGCCGTGCAGGCGGTGAGCGTGAGGGCGGTCGCGAGCGCGACGGCGGTGAGGGTCAGCGGGCGGAGGCGCGAGGCGGCCATGGTGGTGCCTTTCTCGGGGTGGTCGGACGCAGACGTCCGGGGTCGCGACCAGTCTTGGCGGCGGGTCCGGGCCGCCGCGTCGGCGGATCGGGGCCGGGCTGCTGCCCCGTTCGTCGCGGCGGGCCCCGTCCGATCGGCTGATGTGCGGCGCACGCGCGGCGCCTACCGTGGGTCGGTGCCCACCGACCTGCCCGCGCCTCCCGCAGAGGCTCGTCCCGCTGCCGGGCGCGCGCTCGACGTCGGGGTGCACGCGACGTTCCTCGCGCTCGTCGCGACGTCCACGACGCGGTACGTCGTGCGGCACGGCGCGGACGACCGCTGGCAGCTCGTCGTGGTGCTGGCCGCGGTGACGGTCGTCGCGTACGGGGCGCTCCTCGTGGCGTCGCGCCACGCCTCGTCGCGGTCGGTCCCCGCGCGGGCGGCGACCCTCGTGCTCCTCGCGACGTGGTCGGTGCTGGCGCTCCTGGCCCCGAGCTTCGCGTGGTGCGCGCTCCCGCTCTTCTTCGTGTGCCGTCTCGGCTTCCGCCCGCCGTGGTCGCACGTGCTCGTCGGGGAGGTCGCGGTCGTGACGTCGGTCGCGCTGCTGCGGCTCTCGGACGGGACCGACTGGGCCGCGCTGGTCGGCCCGCCGTGCGTCGCGGTGCTCCTCACGCTCGTCACCGACCGTGTGGAGCGCGACGCGGCAGCACGGGTCCAGCTCCAGGAGCAGATCGCGCAGGCGCAGGCCCGCCTCGCCCGGTCCGAGCGCGAGGCGGGGATCGTGGCCGAGCGCGAACGCCTCGCGCGCGAGATCCACGACACCGTGACGCAAGGTCTCGCGAGCGGCGTCCTGCTGCTGGAGGCGGCGGACCAGACGTGGGACGCCGCGCCCGACGACGCGCGCTCGGCCGTGCGCCGCGCCGCCGTGGCCGTGCGAGCGAGCCTCGCGGACACGCGCAACCTCGTCCACGACCTCGCGTCCGCGCGCGTGGACCCGGAGGGGTTCCACGCGTCGCTGCTCGCCGCCGCGCAGGGCCAGGTGCCGAGCGCGTGCCTCACGACGTGGGGCGACGCGCGCGCCGTCGCGCCCGAGGTCGCGCACGCGCTACTGCGGGTCACGCAGAGCGCCGCGGCGAACGTCGCGCAGCACGCCGCCGCGGACCGCCTCGACGTGACCCTCACGTACCTGCCCGGCGCGGTCGCGCTCGACGTGTACGACGACGGCAGCGGCTTCGACCCCGAGGCGGTCGCCGCGCCGTCGAGCACCGGCGGGTACGGCCTGCGCGCGATGCGCCGCCGGGTCACGCAGCTCGGCGGCACGGTCACGGTGGAGAGTGCACCCGGCGAGGGGACCGTGGTCGCGGCGCAGGTCCCGACCGACGACGACGCGCCCCCGGTCCCCGTGCGGGACGACCTCGAGGAGGGCTCCCGATGAACGACCCCGCACCCGTCGCCGCGCTGATCGTCGACGACCAGCCGGTCGTGCGCGCCGGGCTGCGTGCGCTCCTGGAGTCGCAGCCCGACCTGCGGGTCGTCGCCGAGGCCGGGTCGGGCGAAGAGGGGCTCGCGCTGGTCGAGGGCGCCGCGCCCGACGTCGTCATGATGGACCTCGAGCTGGGCGACGGCATGGACGGGATCGACGCGACCCGGCGGCTGCGCGCCGCGCACCCGCGGGTCCCGGTGCTCGTCTTCACCACGTACGACACCGACGCCGACATCGTGCGCGTCATCGACGCCGGCGCGACCGGGTACCTGCTCAAGGACGCGCAGCCGCACGAGATCTTCGCCGCCGTCCGGGCGGCCGCCGCGGGCCGCAGCGTCCTGTCGCCGCCGGTGGCGTCGCGGCTCATGCACTCGATGCAGCACCCGGGCACCGCCCTCACCCCGCGCGAGGCCGAGCTCCTCACGCTCCTCGCCGACGGGCTGTCCAACCGCGAGCTCGGCCGTCGCCTGCACATCAGCGAGGCGACGGTGAAGACGCACCTGGCGCACGTCTACGCCAAGCTCGGCGTGGAGACGCGCGCGGCGGCCGTCGCGCACGCGTTGCGCGCCCGGGGCGTCCGCCGCTGACACCGCCCGACCGCACCGGTAGGGTGCGGACACGCCCGCAGAGCGGCGGGTCACGCGGGGACAGGGGGACGACGATGCACGACGCCACGCCCAGGGACGAGACGCCCGTCGAGGGCTCGGCCGACGACGACGGGCCCGGGCGTCGTCCGCGCGCGCGGGCCCTGCTCGTGGGGGGAGTGCTCGCCGTCGCCGTCCTCGGGGTCGGGATCGCCGCGGCGCTGACCGGTCGCGCGGCCGGGACCGAGCCGAGCGACGCCGTCGGCGGTGCGCCGGCCGTGGAGGCGCCCGACGCCGACCCGGCGCTCGCCGCGGAGACCTCGGCACCCCCGCCCGTGGAGACGAACGGGGTGCAGGCGTGCGGCGGCTTCGCCGGCTCCGCGGGGACGCCGATCCAGGTCCGGGGCGACGACGGCGAGCCGGCCGAGCTGGGCGGGCTCGAGGGGTGGTGGAACAGCACGCCGGCGAGCGACGCCGGGGGCTGGCTCGACGTCGAGAAGTGGCCTCGTCAGGTGCTCGACCACCCGGCGACGGTCACCGTCGAGACGACGACCGGTACCGTCCTGGAGTCGTTCGACCGCCGTACGTGCACCGGCGTCGAGGGCTGGACGGCGCCGGACCTTTCCGCGCTCCCGGCGTCGACCGTCGTCGTGCTCGACGCCGAGACCGGTGAGGTGCTGGCCGAGCACCCCGTGGAGCTCGTGACGCCCTGACCTCGGCCCGCTCAGGGGCGGGGTGCGCCGGGTCGGGTGACGAGGTGGATCAGCACCGAGGTCAGCACGATCACCCCCACGTAGACCGCCATCGCGGGCGGCGACGTGACGGCGAGGAACGTCAGGGCGGCGTTGCCCACGAGGTGCAGCGCGACCGCGGCCGGCACGCCGCCGCGCAGACGCTCGCTGACCAGCCAGTACGCGCTCGAGAGCGGGATCATCGCGAGCAGGAACAGCACCGCCTCGACGCTCACGAGTCCGAGGGACGACTGCCACGTCCCGGTGAGCGCGAACAGCGGCAGGTGCCAGACCGCCCACACCGCGCCGAGCACGACCGACGTCGCGAGCGGCGAGAGTCGACGCCGCAGGCGCGGCTGCGCGTAGCCGCGCCACCCGAACTCCTCCGACAGCGGCCCCGCGCACAGCGAGACGAGGGCGAACAGGAGCGGGCCCCCCGCCCCGGCGACGGCCGCCGCCCCGGCCGAGAGGTCCGCCGTCGGGCCGCCGAGGGACGGGACGACGAGCGCCGTCAGGACCGCCGGCGCAGCGCCGATCCCGACCGCGGCCGGGAGCCATCGCCCGGCCGCGCCCCGGCGCGCCGTCCGCGGGCTGCGGCGCCCCGCCGCGCGCAGCACGAGCGCGGCCAGCGTCGGGCCGAAGCCGCCGAGCGCGAAGAGCGCGAACACGACGGGGTCGGCGAGGTCGCCTCCGAGCAGCCACGCGGCGCCCCACGACGCCCAGGACAGCCCGAACGCGAGCGCCCAGAACGCGGCGAGCGCGCCGCGGAGGGGCCGCTCGGGGCCCTCCGCGCACAGGGCGGAGGCGTCCGAGGACGAGGCGGGCGAGACGCGCCGGGACCGTGCGGCAGCAGGGAGAGGACGTGCGCTGGTCGTCATGTCTCGATCCCACCGGTTCGTCCCGCTCCGGAGAGCCCGGGCCGCCCCCGAGCCAGGGTGGGGACAACCCCCGCGGACGGGCTGGTCCGGGAGGTGGCAGGGTGGGGGCGTGACGACGACGCCCGACGCCCCGCGCCCCGCCAACTGGGCGGGCAACCTCACCTACTCCTCGACGGAGGTCGTGCACCCCGCGACGCCGGAGGAGCTCGCCGACGTCGTGCGGCGGTCGACGCGCGTCAAGGCGCTCGGGTCGCGGCACTCGTTCGGGGACGTCGCGGACACACCCGGGACGCACGTCGTCCTCGACCGGTACGACGACGGCCGACCGCCCGTCGCGGTCGACCCCGCCACGGGCGTGGCCTCGGTCGCGGCGGGGCTGCGGTACGGCGACGTGACGCGCCACGTGCAGGCCGCGGGTCGCGCGCTCGCGAACCTCGCGTCGCTCCCGCACATCTCCGTCGCGGGGTCCGTCGCGACGGCGACCCACGGCTCGGGCGACGAGGTCGGCTCGCTGGCGAGCGCCGTCGTCGGGCTGGAGCTGGTCACGGGCGACGGCGAGCGGCGCCTCCTGCGGCGCGAGGACGCGGACTTCCCCGGCGCGGTCGTCGCGCTCGGGGCGCTGGGCGTGGTGACCCGGGTCGAGCTCGAGACCGTCCCGACGTTCGACGTGCGCCAGGACGTGCACGTCGGGCTGCCGTGGGACGCGGTGGCCGCGCACTACGACGAGCTCACGGCGTCGGCGTACTCGGTGAGCCTCTTCACGGACTGGGGGCCCGACGGCGTGCAGCAGGTCTGGCGCAAGTCGCGCCTCGCGCCGGGGGAGGCCGGGACCGCGCGCGAGGACCTCTTCGGGGCGACGCCCGCGACGACGATGCTGCACCCCCTGCCGGGCATCGACCCCGTGCACTGCACGCCCCAGCTCGGCGAGCCCGGCCCGTGGAACGAGCGGCTGCCGCACTTCCGGCTCGACTTCACGCCGAGCAACGGCGCGGAGCTCCAGTCGGAGTACCTCGTGCCGCGCGCCCGCGCGCAGGAGGCGTTCGCGGCGATGCGCGACCTCGGCCCGCGCGTGACGCCGCTGCTCCAGGTGGGGGAGGTCCGCAGCGTCGCGGCCGACGCGGAGCCGCTGTGGCTCAGCCCGTTCGACGGCCCGGCGGTCGGCGTGCACCTCACGTGGAAGCCGTTGCCCGACGACGTCGCGCGCGTCCTGCCCGACGTCGAGGCGGCGCTCCTCCCGCTCGGCGCGCGCCCGCACTGGGGCAAGCTCTCGCACGCGCTCGTCCACGACCCCGGCTCGGTCGCGACGCTCTACCCGCGCTTCGACGACTTCGGCGAGCTCGTGCAGCGGTACGACCCCGACGGTCGCTTCCTCGGCGGCTACGTCGAGCGTCTCCTCGCGGGCTGACCGCTCGGGCAGGGTGGTTCGTCACGGTTCGGCGTCGATGTCCCCGCCGGTTTGGTGAGTGGGACGGTACGGCCTCACACTCGTGCGCAGGTGCTGCGCACCGCCGGGTCCTCTGTTCCCCGTACGTTCCTCGGCCCCCGGGCCGGGTGCTGACGTAACACGACGGAGACGATCGGTGTCTACGCTGCCCCTGCCCGGCCCCCACCCGATCGGAGAACATCGTGCGTACGACCCTACGCAAGCTCCCCCTCGGCCTCGTCGCGCTCACCGCGACGAGCGCCCTCCTGCTCACCGCGTGCACCGACGCGTCCCAGACCGGGACGGACGGCAGCACCGCAGGGTCCGACGAGACGTCGTCCGCGCCGTCGTTCGACCCCTCGACGGTCGAGGTCGACGACGCGGCCGCCGCGCTGCTGCCTGACGACGTCGCGTCCGCGGGGACGCTCGTCGTCGCCTCGAACACGGAGTACGCGCCCGCCGAGTTCATCGACGCGGACGGCACGACCCCGATCGGCTTCGACATCGACGTCATCAAGGCCGTCGGCGCGACGCTCGGCCTCGACGTCGACGTGCAGTCGGCCGACTTCCCGGCGATCATCCCCGCGCTCGGCACCAAGTACGACGCCGGCATCTCCTCCTTCACGATCACCGAGGAGCGCATGAAGGAGGCCAACATGATCTCCTTCCTCAACGCGGGCTCCGCGTACGCGGTCGCGGCGGGCAACCCGGACGACGTCGACCCGGCGAGCCTGTGCGGGCTGACCGTCGCCGTCCAGACGGGCACCATCCAGGACGAGGACATCGCCGTGCAGAGCCAGGCGTGCACCGACGCGGGCGAGGAGAAGATCGACATCCTCCAGTACGAGTCGCAGTCCGACGCCACGACGAACGTCGCGGGCGGCAAGGCGCAGGTCCTCTACGCCGACTCGCCGGTCATCGGCTACGCGGTCGAGCAGACCGGCGGCCAGCTCGAGCAGCTCGGCGACGTGTTCGACAGCGCGCCCCAGGGCGTCGTCGTCGCGAAGGACGACACCGAGCTCGCCGCCGCGATCCAGGCGGCGCTCCAGTCGCTCATGGACAGCGGCCAGCTCGAGGAGATCCTCGGGGCGTGGGGTAGCGGCGACGCCGCGCTCGACACCGCGGAGATCAACCCGTCCGTCGGCTGACGCCCCCGCGCAGCCCCAGCCCATCCCAGATCCCAGTCCCCGCCGTGTCGCGGGCGCCCACCCGGCGCCCGCGACCGGCACACTGGACGCCTGCGCGGACGACGTCGTCCGCGCGGCCCGGCTCGTGCCCCGAGCCCCGACCCCCCGAGGTGCACCATGACCGGTAGGACACCCGGCGGCGACGCCGCCGGCGCACCGGGAGACGACCCGGTCCCCGACCGCATCCACGCCCGACCCGTCCGGCGGCCCGGCCGGTGGATCTCCGCCGTCGTGCTGCTGGTCCTCGCCGCGATGGCCGCCAACGCCCTGCTGACGAACGAGAAGTTCCGCTGGGACGTCGTCTGGCTCTACTTCCGCGACGTGACGGTCGTGCGCGGCGTGGGCTGGACGCTCGTGCTGACGTTCTGCTCGATGGCGATCGCGATCGTGCTCGCCGTGCTGCTCGCGATCATGCGACGGTCGGACAACCCCGTCATGAAGTCGGTGAGCTGGGGCTACATCTGGTTCTTCCGCGGCACCCCGATCTACACCCAGCTCGTGTTCTGGGGCCTCGTGTCGGTGCTCTACCCCCGCCTGAGCCTCGGCATCCCGTTCGGCCCCGAGTTCTTCGAGTTCCGTACGGCGGACCTGTTCACGGCGTTCGTGTGCGCGCTCATCGGGCTCTCGCTCAACGAGGCGGCGTACCTCGCGGAGATCGTGCGCGCGGGCCTCGGGTCCGTCGACCCGGGCCAGACCGAGGCGGCCAAGGCCCTCGGCATGAAGGACGGCAAGATCCTGCGGCGCATCGTGCTGCCGCAGGCGATGCGCGTCATCGTGCCCCCGACGGGCAACGAGACGATCTCCCTGCTCAAGACGACGTCCCTCGTGCTCGCGGTGCCGTTCACGCTCGACCTCCAGTACTCGACCAACGCCATCGGCAACCGGATCTTCCTGCCGATCCCGCTGCTCATGGTCGCGGCGATCTGGTACCTGCTCATCACGAGCGTCCTCATGGTCGGCCAGCACTACATCGAGCGGTACTACGGCCGGGGGTTCGGCACGCAGACGACGGCCCGACGCCGCGGGCGCGGGCCGGGAGGCACGGGCGGCGGCCGCAGGAAGCCCAGCAAGCAGGACCTCATCGCCGCGTCCGGCACGACCAAGGACGACCCCTTCCTGGAGGTGACCCCGTGAGCGGGACGCACGACGCGGCATCCTCGCCGGCCGGCCGCACGACGACCACGGACGCCACGCCGATGGTGCAGGTCGAGGGCCTGCACAAGATGTTCGGCGACCTGCACGTGCTCCGGGGCGTGGACCTCGAGGTCCCGCGCGGCTCGGTGTGCGTCGTCCTGGGACCGTCCGGGTCCGGCAAGTCGACCCTCCTGCGCTGCGTCAACGAGCTCGAGGAGATCACCGGTGGGCGCATCCGCGTCGACGGCGAGCTCATGGGCTACCGCGAGGTGACCAAGGACGGGCGCACCCGCCTGCACCGCCTGCACCCCAAGGTCGTCGCGCGCCAGCGCTCGCGCATCGGCATGGTGTTCCAGCGCTTCAACCTGTTCCCGCACATGACGGCGCTCGAGAACGTCGCGGAGGCGCCGGTGCAGGTGCACGGGCTCGCCAAGTCGGCCGCGCGCGCACGGGCCACCGAGCTCCTGGAGCGCGTCGGCCTCGCCGACCGCGCGGACCACTACCCGGCGCAGCTCTCCGGCGGGCAGCAGCAGCGCGTGGCGATCGCGCGGGCTCTCGCCATGGAGCCCGAGCTCATGCTGTTCGACGAGCCGACGTCGGCCCTCGACCCCGAGCTCGTCGGCGAGGTGCTCGCCGTCATGCGCGACCTCGCGCGGTCCGGCATGACGATGATGGTCGTGACGCACGAGATCGGGTTCGCGCGCGAGGTCGCGGACGCCGTCGTCTTCATGGACGAGGGCGTCATCGTCGAGCAGGGCACGCCCGAGCAGGTGCTCGGGGACCCGCAGCACGAGCGCACGCGGTCGTTCCTCGCGCACGTGCTGTAGGGAGGGCGCCCCTCAGCCCGCGCGACGGCGGCGCGGCAGGGCGGGGGCGTCGTGCGACGCGAGGAGGCGGGGCGAGAGCCCGGTGGGGCGAGCGACGGTGACCATCTCCCCGCTGAGCGCCCGGCCCAGGTGCACGAGCGGCAGCATGTTCTCGTGCTCGACCACGAGCGCGTCGTAGATCGGGGTCTCGCTGTCCGGGGCGTGGGAGCGGGTGTGGGAGGGGGATCGCGTCAGCACGCCTCCCACCTTCCGTGAGGGACGTGCGTTCCGCGACCGGAAGCGGTGACGTGTCCGTGAGACGTTCGTGGAGACCGGGCGCGCACGCCGCCGCACCGGCGCCGACGAGCCACCGGTGGCGCGACGTCGTGGGGCGCGGTTCACTGCATCCTGACGCGCACCGGCCGCCGCGTCCCGGTCGCACCCGGGAGGACCGCATGAGCCTCGCCCCGATCGTCCACGAGCTCCGCCTCGCGTGCCCCGTCGAGGTCGCGTTCGACACGTACGTCGACCGGATCGCGGAGTGGTGGCCCCCCGGGTACACCGACGACGCGGGGTCGTTCTCCGGGCTGGTCGTCGAGCCCGTCGTCGGCGGTCGCGTGCTCGCGTCCCACGGCGCCGACGAGCGGGTCTGGGGGCGCGTGACGCTCTGGGAGCGGGCGACCCACCTCGCCCACACGTTCACCCCGGGGCAGCCGCCCGGCCGGGCGTCGCTCGTCCGGGTCGACCTGCGGCCGAGCGTCACCGGGACCGCCGTGCGGTTCGAGCACGGAGGGTGGGCGCCCGGCAGCGAGCGCGTGCGGTCGCGCTTCACCGGGTGGCCACGCATCCTCAGCCGCTACGCGCACCTCGCCGAGCACCCCGACCCGGAGAAGTGAGCCCCGGGCTCGCGGGGGACCACCGTGGTCTCACCAGCCCCAGTCGCCCCAGTCCCAGCTGCCGTCGTCGGCGTTCTCGCCGTTGCCGTTGCCGTTGTTGCCGTTGTTCTCGTTGCCGTCGTTCCCCGGGCCGGGCTGGTTCTGCCGGTCGCGCTCGTCCTGCTGCTTCTGCCGGTCGTCGAGCTCCTGCGACCGCTGGGCGGCGTCCTCCTCGGCCTTCGTGATCGCCGCCTCGCGCTCGGTGAGCTGCGTCGTCGCCGCGTCGAGCTCGGCGCGCTGGGCCTCCAGGTCGGCCCGCTCCGACTCGAGCTGCTCACGCTCGGCCGCGACCTCGCTCTGCACGCGCTGCGCCTCGGCCTTCTCGCGCTGCGCCTCCCCCTGCGCGGAGAGCGTCAGGCCGATGCCGACGAGCAGGCCGAGAGCGACGCCCGCGAGGCCGACGGCGGTCGGGACGAGCCACCGGCGGCCGCGGTCGGGGGCGGCGTCCTCGTCGTCGTCGGCGCCCGGGAGCGCGAGCGGACCGACGCCCCCGGAGGCGCGCGCCGGGACCGCCGTCGCGCGCGGCGGTGCCGCTGCCGGGCCGGCGGGCGTCGGACCGACGGGGACCACGCCGGACCGCGCGGCTCCCGCCGAGACCGTCGGGGCCGCGCCCGCGCCCGCCGGGCGTGCGGCCGGGTCGTCCAGCAGCGCGCCGAGCGCGGGGAGGATCATCGTCGAGCCGGCGACCGGGTGGTCGTCGACGGCGCCCGCCGCGACCGGGGCGAGCGTCGCCACGTGCGTCGCCTCGACCCCCGGACCCGCGGGGGATGCGCCGGCCACAGGGGTCGCGCCGACCACCGAGGTCGCTCCGACCGCCGGGGTCGCTCCGGCCGAGCGCGCGCGCAGCGACCGGCGCGTCGGCGTCCCGGCTCCGGAGGGCAGGGGCTCGGTCGTGCGGAGGACCGGCGCGTCCGGGAGGGGCACCGGGACCGGGGACCCCGAGGTCGCGGCGTCCTCCCAGAACACCCAGCCCGGGGGCGGGGCCGGCCAGGACGGGTCCGGGTGCCAGTCGGTCGTGGGGGTGAAGCCCTCGGGGACGGGCCACCCCGGGGGCGGCACGAACCGCACGGCCATGGGGTCCTCCTTCGGTAGCGTCCGGCGCACGGTCGACGGGGACGCAGGGTCTCGACGGGGCTCCGGGTTCGACGGGAACAGTAGGGGAGTCGTGGCCACCGGCACGAATCGGCGCCGCGACGTGGGTGGCCGCTGGTAGAACGGACGCAGACCGGCGAGGCGGCCCCGCTCCCGCCCTGGCGGCGATCGTCCCCCGACCCGGAGGTGTGCGTGTTCCTCGTCGACGAGCCGGCGCTGCGGACCGTCGCGGCCGACCCCCGCCGGGCCGCCACGGGCGGCGCGCCCGCGAGCGAGCGCGTCCTCGTGCACTCCGCGAGCGACCTCGTGGTCGCCGCCGACTGCGAGTACCGGCTCCTGTGCCGGCTCGACGAGCAGCTCGGCCGTGCCCCGCGCCCGGACGCGGGGGAGGACGCCATGCTCGCGCGCACCGCCGCGCTCGGGGCGCGGCACGAGCGCGAGGTCCTCGCGCGCTACGAGGCCGAGCACGGCGCGTTCGACCCGACGACGGGACGTGGCGTCGTGCGGCTCGAGCCGCCGCGCACGATCTCCTGGGACGAGCTCGTGGGCGCCCAGGCGAGCACGCTCGCCGCGCTCGAGGCCGGCGCCGACGTCGTCCACCAGGCGGCGTTCTTCGACGGCTCGTTCCACGGGCGCGCCGACTTCCTCGTCCGGACCGGCGCCGACGACACGGGAGCGGCCCGCTACGCCGTCGTCGACACCAAGCTCGCGCGGCGCGCCAAGGTCCCCGCGCTGCTCCAGCTCGCCGCGTACGGCGACCAACTCCAGGCCGCGGGCGTGCCCGTCGACCCCGACGTCTCGCTCGTGCTCGGCACGCGCGAGCGCACGACGCACCGCCTCGCCGACCTCCTGCCCGTGTTCCGGGACCGCCGCGACCAGCTCGTCCGGCTCACGGCCGAGCACGTCGCGCGCGACGGCCGCGCCCCCTGGGACGACCCCGCCGTCCGGGCGTGCGGGCGCTGCGCCGACTGCCGGGCGCAGATCGACGCGCACCGCGACGTGCTGCTCGTGGGCGGGGTGTACGAGTCGCAGCGTGCGCGGCTGCACGCGGCGGGGATCCGCACGATCGACGAGCTCGCGGCCGCGACCGACGAGACGCCGGTCCCCGACGGCATGAGCCGGTCCACGTTCACGAAGGTCCGACGCCAGGCCGCGCTCCAGCTCGGCACGGGCCCGTCCGACGGCACGGTCGTGTGGGCCGACGCGTCGGGGCCGCACGAGCTCTCGTGGCGCATCGACGACCCGACGCCCGTGCTCGCGCTGCCCGCGCCGAGCCCCGGCGACGTCTTCTTCGACTTCGAGGGCGACCCGCTGTGGACGGACGCGAGCGGCACGAGCTGGGGCCTCGACTACCTGTTCGGCTGGGTCGAGCGTCCCGACGCGGAGGAGGACCGCCCGCCGTTCCACGCGCTGTGGGCGCACGACCTCGCGGCGGAGCGCGACTCCCTCGTCGCGTTCGTCGACCACGTCAACGCGCGCCGCCGCACGTACCCGGAGTTGCACGTCTACCACTACGCCGACTACGAGCGCGCGCACCTGCTCGCCATCGCCGCGCGGCACGGCGTGTACGAGGAGGAGGTCGACGACCTCCTGCGCGACGGCGTCCTCGTCGACCTCTACGCCGTCGTACGGCAGGCGCTGCACGTCTCCGACAAGTCTCGCTCGATCAAGAAGCTCGAGCCTCTCTACATGGGGGACGAGCTGCGCACCGGCGACGTGACCACCGCCGCCGCGTCCGTCGTCGCGTACGCGGAGTACACCGCGCTGCGCGAGGCCGGCCGCGACGACGAGGCGGACGAGCTGCTCCGCGGGATCGCGGACTACAACCGGTACGACTGCGTCTCGACGCTGCGGCTGACGGACTGGTTGCGGCGTGCGGTCGCTGCTCGTGACGACGCGATGGTCGGCCCGGGTGCGTCCGTCGCCTCTCCCTGGGGCCAGTCCGCGGCTGACAGCCGTGGGGAGGCTTCGGCGGAAGGGATCGCCGTGCGGGAGCGGTCGTCCGCGGTGGTGCTGGAGGAGGAGATCCGGCAGGTCGTGGGGGAGGACCGCGCCCGGCGCGGTGCCGACGAGCGGGCGCTCGCGCTGTACGGCGCGGCCACCGGGTACTTCCGGCGCGAGGCGAAGCCGTTCTGGCACGAGCACTACTCGCGGCTCTCGCTCCCGGTGGACGAGTGGCTGGGGCGCCGCAACGCGTTCCTCGTCGAGCAGGCCGAGGTCGTCTCGGGCTGGGAGGTCGAGCCAGGGCGTCGGACGTGGTCGCGCCGCCTCGAGCTCGTGGGCCGGCTCCCGGAGGGCAGCGACCTGCGCGTCGGTGTGGCGCCGTACGTCCTCTACGACCCGCCGCTGCCCCCGTGCGTCAAGACCGCGGCCGACGGGGTGCGCGGCTGGCTCACGGGGGCGTCGGTCCTCGACGCAGGGCGCCGCGCGACGCCCGCAGGCGAGCGCGACGTGCTCGTCGTGCGTGAGCAGCTCCCGACCGGTGCCGAGCCGTTCGACGCGACCCCCGTCGCGCTCACCCCGTCGCCCGGCCCGAGCGCGAAGCCGCTCGAGGCGGCGGCGGAGGCCGCCGCGCGGACCGCGCTCCGGACGTGGCAGACGACGCGCGCGCTGCCGCTCGACGCCGCGACCGACGTGCTCCTGCGGCGGCACCCACGGCTCGTTCCGGCGCCCGCCGCACGCTCGACGGAGGGTGACGACGGCGCGCGCCTCCCGGCGGGCGCCGACGGAGCGACCGTGCCCGGGCTGCCGCGCGTCGTGGACGGTGACGTCGTCGCGGCGGTCACGGCCGCCGTCGAACGCCTCGACGACTCCTACCTCGCGGTCCAGGGCCCGCCCGGCACGGGCAAGACGTACGTCGGGTCGCGCGTCGTCGCGCGGCTCGTCGCGCAGGGCTGGCGGGTCGGCGTCGTCGCGCAGTCGCACGCCGTCGTCGAGAACATGCTGCGGGCGGTCGTGCTCGGTGCGGGCGTCCCGCGCGAGGTCGTCGCGAAGAAGATCGCGGCGGACGGGCCGTCGGCGCGCGCCGTGTACGACGAGCTCGACGGCGCCCACCTCGCGGCGTTCGCGACGCAGCCGGGACCGCGGGTCGTCGGCGGGACCGCCTGGGACTTCGCGGGCGACCGGCTCCCGGCGGGCACGCTCGACCTGCTCGTCGTCGACGAGGCCGGTCAGCTCTCGCTCGCGACCACGGTCGCCGTGTCGCGCGCCGCGCGCCGGCTCCTCCTGCTCGGCGACCCGCAGCAGCTCCCGCAGGTGAGCCAGGGCCGGCACCCGGAGCCCGTCGACCGGTCCGCGCTCGGCTGGCTGGCCGACGGCCACGGCGTGCTCCCCTCGGACCGTGGCTACTTCCTGCCGACGACCTGGCGCATGCACCCGCGCCTCGCGCAGGCCGTCTCGACCCTCGCGTACGAGGACCGTCTCCACGCGCACCCGTGCACGGCGGAGCGCGAGCTCGACGGCGTCCCGCCCGGGGTCGAGCAGGTGCTCGTGGAGCACACGGGGAACTCGGTGCGCTCGCCCGAGGAGGCGGCCGAGGTCGTCCGCCAGGTCGAGCGGGTCCTCGGGCGCACGTGGACGACGGCGGTCGACGGGGTCGAGGAGCGACGCCCGCTCGGACAGGGGGACGTCCTGGTCGTCGCGGCGTACAACGCGCAGGTGTGGGCCGTGCGCGGCGCGCTGGAGGCGGCGGGGTACCCGGACGTCCAGGTGGGCACGGTCGACCGGTTCCAGGGCAAGGAGGCACCGGTCGTCGTCGTGACGCTCGCCGCCTCGTCGGGCCGCGAGGCGTCGCGCGGGCTCGGGTTCCTGCTCTCGCGGCACCGGGTCAACGTCGCCGTGTCGCGTGCGCAGTGGAGCGCGGTCGTCGTGCGCTCGCCCGGTCTCACCGACCTCCTGCCGCACTCCCCGCGGGGTGTGGAGGAGCTCGGCGCGTTCCTCGGGCTGACGGGCTCCGCACCCGCCGGCTGAGCGTCGTCCGGCGGGCCGAGCACGTTCCGCCCGGCCGGGCACGATCCGCCCGGCCGGACGAGGCGGTACCGGCGGTGCGCCGGGTCAGAACTCCCCGAAGCCGCCGAAGTCGTCGAACCCTCCGCCGAAGTCTCCGCCGCCGAAGTCGCCACCGCCGTCGTCACCGCCGCCCGAGGGGTCCTCGCCCGCCGCCTCGACCGCTCCGCCGTCGGCGCCCTCGGCCGCGCCGGGGTCCTCGGCGCCGCCCTGCTCGGCGGCTGCGTCCTCCGCGACGGGCTGCGTCGGGTCGGCGAACGCGGGGCCGAACAGGGCGTTCGCGACCGCCGAGCCGATGACGACGCCCGCGATCGTGCCGAGCAGGCTCGAGCCGACCATGGCGCCGAAGCCGGGTGCGCCCTGGCCGCGGCCGGCGAACGTGCGCTCGAGCGTGCCGGGCTGGCGCATCTCGGCGCGCGTCGCCATCCGGGCGAGGTCCTGCGGTGCGTCGGACGCCGCGCGCTCCGACGCCGGGACCTGCTCGCCCAGCTCGGTGAGCACCTGTCGCCGCTGCTCGGGCGTCAGGCGGGCGAACGCCTCGGCGTGCGCCTGCTCGACCTGGTCCGGCGGCGCGGTGCGCAGCAGGTACCGGTAGCGGTCGACCGCGACCTGGTCGGGGGTGCGGGGTGCGGCCGTCGCGGCGCGCGCGTCCTGCGGGGCGCTCCCGTAGGCGGGCTGGCCGGGGTGCTGGGGCGGGTACTGCGTGGGGTGCTGCGACGGCGAGCCGTAGGGGCCCGCCTGCGGGGCGCCGTGCGGGTCGCGCGGCTCGCGGCCGAGGAGCCGGTCCAGGAATCCCATGGGTCGTCCTCCGAGTTCGGTGGCGCGGCGTCGGATGCGCGCGCGGGGGTCGTGGCCGGGTACGGCTCACTCCCGGACCAACGAGGAGTCCCGGCTCGCGGTTCCGTCCCACGCCGAACCTGGGTTCTCTCCTCACCGCACCCGACGAGTGAGGAGCTGCCCCGGGTTCGGCGCACCACCCGGGTACGACCGCCCCGGACGCACGAGCGCCCCCGACCGGAGGGTCGGGGGCGCTCGGTGAACGATCGGTCGGCGCGACCCGCGAGGGTCGTCACCGGGGAGATCGGATCAGATCGCGCGGATGTTCTCCGCCTGCGGGCCCTTGGGGCCCTGCGTCACGTCGAACTCGACGCGCTGGTTCTCCTCCAGCGTGCGGAAGCCCTGCGACTGGATCGCGGAGTAGTGCGCGAACACGTCAGCCGAGCCGTCCTCGGGGGCGATGAAGCCGTAGCCCTTCTCGCTGTTGAACCACTTCACGGTTCCGGTAGCCATTGTTACTCCTTCAAGAGTGTGGAAACACCCCCCGCGGGCGCAGGGGAGTACATCACGGTGTTCGTCGTCAACTCTTGGGTAACAAGGTCCGCCGGGCGCCCGCCGGGTGGCGGTCACGTCGACGCGAGGACAAGCGAGGCACTGCAATCTCGGGGTCAACCGTACAGGGTATGCCCCTTCTTGGCCATGGGTTGCCCCGCGAGTGTCGTGACGACCTCACGACGGCCCGACGCCGCAGGTCATGGCCCGAGCGCGGTCAGCTCCACCACCGGCACGACCCGTCGCCAGTCGGCCTCCCCGCGCTCGGCGGCGAGGGGCTCCGCCCACTCCCGGAGCACCGGTTCCAGCACCGCCCAGCCCCGCGCGTACCGGGAGGCGTACTCGTCCAGGAGCCGCGCGCCGTCGTCGGGCAGGAGCGTGCGGGCGGTGCTCCGCACGTGCCGGCGTCGCCCCACCCACACGAGCACGCGCGGGTCCGCGACGACGTTGCGGTACCACTGCGAACGGGGTCCCAGCCCGGCGACGACGACCCACGACCCCGGCGCGGGCCGGTCGGTCACCTCGAGGACGACGTACCGCGCCTCGCCCGTGGACCGGCCGCGGTGACCGAGGAGCAGGAGTCGCCCGCCGGCGAGGAAGCCGAGCCCGGAGCGGAAGAGGACGATCGGGGCCCGGACGAACCAGCGGGTGTGCAGGAGGCGGGACGCGAGGGTCATCGCCCCACCGTAGGCCGACGCCGAAATCAGCACATTCGTACCGTCCACGGAACGAAACGAGACCCGCACGTTACGAGTCGGTAACAACTCCCTGCGTCTCACGAAATCCGATCCGCCTACGTTCGCGTCACCCAGGAACGCGGAGGCGCCACCTCCCGCGGATTCGTGGGTCCGGAGCCCTCCGAGATGCCGCGGAGGGCTCCGGGCGACACGTCCGCGGGCAGGTTTCGTCCCCGGGTGACCTGTGTCACTATTCAGCACGCAATTCAGTGTTGAATTCAGCGATCGACCGCGGAGAGAAGCGGCTTGACGGCCCTCCGCGGGGATCAGGACCACGGAGGTTGGCATGCATCGCACAGCACGACGGGCGAGCGGGGGTGCTGCTCTGCTCCTCGCGGCCACTCTCGTCCTCACCGCCTGCGGTCCCCAGTCCCAGGGCGGCGGAGACGAGACGACCGGGACGTCGACCGAGACCGACGACGGCGGCGGCTCGGCCGAGCTGAGCATCGTCCCCTCGGTCCAGATCGACATCGACGGCGCCGAGGTCGAGGCGACCGAGGCTGGCAACCCGGCCGACCCGGCCGGCGACGGCAGCGCCGAGTGCGCCGAGGGCACGTCGATCGCGATGGCGGGTGCCCTCACGGGCCCGAACGCCGCGCTCGGCCTCAACATCCTGTACGGGGCGCAGGTCGCGGTGGACGCGTTCAACGAGGCGAACCCCGGCTGCCAGGTGACCATCAAGGAGTTCGACACCGAGGGCGACCCGCAGAAGGCCACCCAGGTCGCGCCGCAGATCGTCGGCGACGCGTCCGTGCTCGGTCTGCTCGGCCCGGCGTTCTCGGGCGAGACCGCCGCGACCGGCGACGTCTTCAACCAGGCCGGCCTGCTGTCGCTCACGGCGTCGGCCACGAACCCCGACCTGACGACGAACGGCTGGACCAACTTCTTCCGCGGCCTCGCCAACGACGCCGTCCAGGGGCCGTCGGTCGCCAAGTACCTCGTCAACACGAAGGAGTTCGGCAGCGTCTGCGTCGTCTCCGACAACTCGGACTACGGCATCGGCCTCGCCCAGCAGATCACCGAGGGCCTGGGCGACGCCGCGAACGAGGACTGCGCCGCCGAGGTCAAGACGGGTGACAAGGACTTCTCGGCCGCCGTCCAGATCATCTCGGGCGCCGACGCCGACGCGGTCTTCTACGCCGGCTACTACGCCGAGGCGGCGCCGTTCGTGCAGGGCCTGCGCGACGGCGGCGTCGACATCCCGTTCGTCTCGGCGGACGGCACGAACGACCCGCAGTTCGTCTCGCAGGCGGGCGAGGCGTCCAAGGGCGCGATCCTCTCCTGCCCGTGCGGCCCCGCACCGGAGGACTTCGCGGCCACCTACGAGGAGTCGTCCGGCCAGGCGCCGGGCGTGTACTCGGTCGAGGGCTACGACCTCGCGACGATCATGCTCACCGGCATCGCCTCGGGCGTGACCGACCGCGCGGGCCTGATCGACTACGTGGCGAACTACTCCGGTGAGGGCCTGGCCCGCACCTACGAGTGGGACGACACGGGCGAGCTCGCCTCGGCGCTCATCTGGATCTACGAGGTCCAGTAGTCCGACGACGACGGGCGCCCCGCCCCGACGTCCCCCCGCGCGGGGACCGGTCGGCGGGGCGCCCGTCGTGGACCACGACCTCGTACACCAGAGAAAGAATCAGGGAGCGTCATGCCCGCTCTTGCTGACGCGCTGATGCACAGCGCGACCGCCGGTCCCCTCGTCCACCAGTCCCTCATCGACTTCAACATCGCTGGCCTCGCTCGGAACTTCTGGGGCCTCACCATCGAGGGCCTCACCTACGGCGCGATCTACGCGCTCGTGGCCGTCGGCTACACGCTCGTCTACGGCGTGCTGCGGCTCATCAACTTCGCCCACTCCGAGGTCTTCATGCTCGGCATGTTCGGGCAGTACGCGACCCTCATGCTCCTGGGCTTCTACCCGAGCGGGAACGTGTACGACAAGGGCGTCGCCCTCACCGTCCTCTACCTCGGCATCGCGATGCTCGGCGGCATGCTCGTCGCGGGCGGCGCCGCCGTGGGGCTGGAACGCGTGGCCTACAGACCGCTGCGACGGCGCGGCGCACCGGCGCTCGTGTTCCTCATCACCGCGATCGGGATGTCGTTCATCATCCAGGAGTTCGTGCACTTCGTGCTGCCGAAGCTCACGGGCGGCACCCTCGGCGGCGTGAACGCCCAGCAGCCGATCCGGCTCGTGCAGCCCGAGGTGCAGTTCACGATCGGCGGCGCGCCGGTCACGAACATCACGATCGTCATCATCCTGTCGGCGCTCGTCCTCGCCCTCGCGACGGACATGTTCATCAACCGGACCAAGTTCGGCCGCGGCATCCGCGCCGTCGCGCAGGACCCGGTGACCGCGACGCTCATGGGCGTCTCGCGCGAGCGCGTCATCATGCTGACGTTCCTCATCGGCGGCATCCTCGCCGGCGCGGCTGCGCTGCTCTACACGCTGCGCGTGCCGAACGGGATCATCTACTCCGGCGGCTTCATCCTCGGCATCAAGGCGTTCTGCGCCGCGGTGCTCGGCGGGATCGGCAACCTGCGCGGCGCGCTGCTCGGCGGCCTGCTGCTCGGTGTCATGGAGAACTACGGCCAGGTCGTGTTCGGGACGGAGTGGCGCGACGTCGTGGCGTTCGTGCTCCTCATCGTCGTCCTCATGTTCCGCCCGACCGGCATCCTCGGCGAGTCGCTGGGGAGGGCGCGCGCATGAGCACCTCGACCCCCGCACCGCAGGCCCCCGAGGGCCGTCCCACGTCCATGCCCCCCGTGGGCCGCGTCGCGACGAAGGACCGTCCGCACGGCGGCGTCGGCGACCGGTTCCGCCTGTGGTGGGACGCCCAGGCGCGACCCACCCAGTGGCTGATCGGCGTGCCGTTCCTCATCTTCATCGCGCTCGTGCCGATCCTCAACATCCCGGTGCTCACCACGGTCGGCACCAACTTCGGCGGCGTCATGGCGCAGTTCGGCATGATCGCGCTCATCGCCATCGGTCTCAACGTCGTCGTGGGCCAGGCCGGCCTGCTCGACCTCGGGTACGTCGGCTTCTACGCCATCGGCGCGTACACGGTCGCGATCCTCACGAGCCCCGACAGCCCGTGGAACCAGACCGACGAGTGGCTGTCGCAGGACTGGGCGTGGCTCGCGGCGCTGCCGATCGCGGTCGCGATCACGTCGTTGTCGGGGCTGATCCTCGGGTCGCCCACGCTGCGCCTGCGCGGCGACTACCTGGCCATCGTCACGCTCGGCTTCGGCGAGATCGTCCGCCTCCTCGCGGACAACCTCGACGAGCTCACGGGCGGCGGCCAGGGCCTGCGCGGCGTGGCCTACCCCCGCGTCGGGGTCTCGGAGGAGCTGCCCAACGGCGTCTTCTCCGCGGGCAACGCCGCGGGCACGCTCAACTCCGGCGTGTGGTGGTACTGGCTCAGCCTCGTGTTCATCGTCATCTCGCTGCTCCTCGTGGGGAACCTCGAGCGCTCGCGCGTCGGGCGCGCCTGGGTCGCGATCCGGGAGGACGAGGACGCGGCGGAGATCATGGGCGTCCCGACGTTCCGCTTCAAGCTGTGGGCGTTCGTCATCGGCGCGTCGATCGGCGGCGTCGCGGGCGCGCTCTACGCGGGCCAGGTGCAGTTCGTCATCCCGACGAACTTCAACGTCATCAACTCCGTGCTCTTCCTCTGCGCGGTCGTGCTCGGCGGCCAGGGGAACAAGCTCGGGGTGATCCTCGGCGCGTTCATCATCGTGTACCTGCCGAACTTCTTCCTCGGCCGCACCGAGCTGTTCGGCATCCCGATCAACGGCAACGAGATCGCGAGCTACCGGTACCTGTTCTTCGGGATCGCGCTGGTCGTGCTCATGATCTTCCGTCCACAGGGTCTGATCCCCGTCCGGCAGAAGCTGCTCGCCTACGGACGAGAGCTCTACGTGGCGGCGCGCCGTGCGGCGCAGGCGGCCACGCGGTCCGGGTCCGACGACGGTGCGCGGCCGGGGACCCCGGCAGTCGCCACGGCGTCGGGTGCCTCGGGCACGACGGGCGCTGCGCGCCCGACGGCCGGCGGGACCCGCACGGGAGAGAGCACGACGGACGGGGAGGAGACCCGATGAGCACCCATGACCCCGGCGGCATCGGGGCGGGCGGCGAGCACGGCGACGAGCACCTCGCGTCGTCGGGCCGCGCCGACTCGTCCCGCGCCGACCTCTACATGCCGGGCGCCGTCCTGGAGGAGCCCGCGATCGTCGACGTCGCGGACGTGCGGCCGGAGCTGGCGAACCCCGACCTCGTCGACGCGATGGTCGCGCCGGACCGCACGGTCCACGCGAAGGTCGGCGAGCCGCTGCTCCAGATGCAGAACGTCACCGTCCAGTTCGGCGGCCTCGTCGCGCTCGACGACGTGTCGTTCGACATCCGGCGCGGCGAGATCCTCGGCCTCATCGGGCCGAACGGCGCGGGCAAGACGACGGCGTTCAACGCGATGACGGGCGTCTACCGGCCCACCAAGGGACAGGTCGTCTTCGACGGGTCCCCGGTCGGCAAGCTCAAGCGGTACCGGATCACGCAGCGCGGCATCGCCCGCACGTTCCAGAACATCCGCCTGTTCAACGAGATGACGGCTCTCGAGAACGTCGTCGTCGGCTCGGACGCGCGGCACCGCACGTCCGTCCCGGGCGCCCTGCTCCGCACCCCGCGCCACCGGCGCGAGGAGCGCGACGCCATCGACCGGGCGCTCGCGCTGCTCGAGTTCGTGGGCGTCGGCGGGCGGGCGACCGAGAAGGCGCGCAACCTCTCCTACGGCGACCAGCGGCGCCTGGAGATCGCGCGCGCCCTGGCCACGGAGCCCAAGCTCCTGTGCCTCGACGAGCCCGCGGCGGGCTTCAACCCGGCGGAGAAGGAGTCCCTCATGGACCTCATCCGCCACATCCGCGACGACGGCTACACGGTCCTGCTCATCGAGCACGACATGCGCCTCGTGCGCGGGGTGACCGACCGCATCGTCGTGCTCGAGTTCGGGCGCGTCATCGCGGACGGCACCCCCGACGAGGTCACGAGCGACCCCAAGGTCATCGCGGCCTACCTGGGCGTGCCGGACTCCGAGCTGACCGCCGACGAGGGGGGCACGGGCGCGGACCGTGCCGCCGGGCCGACGACCGAAGGAGGCAGCGGCGATGCCTCTGCTTGAGCTGCAGGACATGACGGTCGCCTACGGGCGGATCGAGGCGGTGCGGGGCATCTCGATCACCGTCGAGGAAGGCGAGCTCGTCACCCTCATCGGGGCGAACGGCGCCGGGAAGACGACGACGATGCGCGCGATCTCGGGCATCCGTCCGGTGTCGCGCGGCAAGGTCCTCTTCGACGGCAAGGACATCACCAAGATGAAGGCCCACCTGCGCGTGCTCGAGGGCATCGTGCAGGCGCCCGAGGGCCGCGGGATCTTCCCCGGCATGACCGTGATCGAGAACCTCGAGATGGGCTCCTACGCGCGCACGTTCGCGTCGAAGGCCGAGCACGACGAGACCCTCGACCGGGTGTTCGACCTCTTCCCGCGCCTCGCCGAGCGCAAGGAGCAGGTGGGCGGCACGATGTCCGGCGGCGAGCAGCAGATGCTCGCGATCGGGCGCGCGCTCATGGCACGCCCACGGCTCCTGCTCCTCGACGAGCCGTCGATGGGCCTCGCGCCCATGGTCATCCAGCAGATCTTCCGCATCGTCTCGGAGATCAACGCCCAGGGCACGACGGTCCTGCTCGTCGAGCAGAACGCGCAGCAGGCGCTCTCACGCTCCGACCGTGCCTACGTGCTGGAGACGGGAGAGGTCGTGCGCAGGGGCGGCGGCAAGGAGCTGCTGGCCGACTCGAGCATCAAGGAGGCGTACCTCGGCGTGGCCTGACCCCTGGCCCGGCCGGTCGAGCACGTCTCTGCGCGCCGTCGAGAACGACATGGGTGCCGTTATCCGACGGATAACGGCACCCATGTCGTGTTCGGCGGGGTGGGCGCGGTCGGCGTCGTGCGCGCCGCCGCGAGGCGGGCCTCGCCCTCGCGCACGAGCTCGTCGGCGTCCGCCGCTCCGGCGACGGACCAGGTGAGCGACGTGCGGAACGTCGGCCGGATCCGGCCCTCGGGCGCGCCGAGCTGCGCCAGGACCTCCTGGCGCAGGGTCTCGGCGCTCGCGGCGGCCTCGACGTCGCCCATCGCGGGCAGCGTCGCGAGCACCGCGAACCGGTCGCCGTCGACGCGGCCCGCCTCGCAGCCCCCGGGGAGCCACGACCGCAGCCGGTGGCCGACCCCCGCGAGGAGGGCGTCGCCGGCGTCCTGCCCGTGGCGCGCATTGACGCCCGCCATGTCCTGCACGTCGACCAGGAGAAGGACGACGCGCGTGCCGCCGTGCGCGACGAGGCGGCAGCGCCGGGTGAGCGAGTGCCACGTGCTGCGACGCGAGAGCAGGCCCGTGAGCGCGTCGTGCGTGGACCGCTCCGCGAGCGTCCCGACGAGCGAGCGCACGAGCTCCGCCGCGCCGACGCTCGCCCAGTGGCCGCCGCGGACGAGCACGTCGTCGTACCGGCGGTCGTCGGGCCGCGACATGGCGAGCGTCGCGACCTCGGTGACGGCCGCCGTCGGAGCGACGACGAGCGGGGACCAGTCGGTCACGCTCGCGACCGGCCGGCGCTCGAGGACCGCGCGGCCGTAGCCGAGCCGGCCCGTCAGCGCGGCGACGAGGCTCGTGCGCACGACGACGCCGGTGCGCGCCGCCCGAGCGCCTGGCGGGGGGACCTCGTCGTCGTGCACGACGACGCACGAGACGTCGGGGTCGCGGAACAGGACCTCGAGCTGGCCCACGGGCATGGAGGAGCCGACCGTCAGCACCGGCCGCGCGAGGTCGGCGACCGTGCCGCTCGCTCGCGCGGGCGGGCGCATCGCCGTGTGCCGGGCCAGCTCGGTGAGTTCGTCGTGCACACGGGCAGTGTGGCGGCGTCACGACCGTCGCCGCCGGGACGGGCCCCAGTGTTCGTCGAGAGTTCACGGCCGCGTCACGCGACCGTCGCCGGGCGTCACCGGGACGCCGTGGGGCGGGCTGCGCGGGGCGAGGTCGCGAGGTCGCGTCGCCTAGGCTGGACGCGTGCCGCTCCGCCGTCGTGACGCCCGGGACCGACTGACCTTCGAGCTGGTCGAGTCGGCGGACGCGGACGTGGACCTCGAGGACGACGGCCCTGCCTGGGGCTCCGCGAGCGGCTCCGCCCCTGCGCCACGCGGCACCGCCGGCCTCGCCTGGTCGGGCGCCGCGCGTCCGGTCGACCTCGACGCGCGCGAGCTCGGGCAGGGCGCGGCGGGCCTCGGCCTCGAGGACGTGCTCGAGGCGGACGCGCCCGACCCGGACGATCCCACGGCGGACGGGGCGCGTCCGGACTCCCCGCGGGCGTCCCGCCCCGGGCGGCGGAGGGCCGTGGTCGGCGCGGTCGCCGCCGGGGTCGCCCTCGTGCTCGGCGGGATGCTCGCGGTCGACGCGTGGCACGGCCGGGGCGACATCGCCCGTCTGCGCGCCGCGCCGGGCGGGGTCGAGCCGCTGCCCGACGCCCCGCGAGAGCAGTGGACCGCTGAGGTGGGTCTCACGGGCGGGCTCGCGCTGCTGCCCGGCAGCATGGTGACGGTGGTGGACGGGGAGGCGGTCGCCGTCTCGCTCGACAGCGGTGCGGAGCGCTGGCGGGTCGGTGTCGGGAAGGACGCGACGTGCGGGAGCGGGATCTTCTGGGCTCTGCCCTCGGGGGAGCCCGACGACACGCTCGTGTGCGTCGCCCCTGTCCGGGAGGCCCCGGGAGGGATCGTCCGGGACCGGTCGCCGGAGATCGACCCCATGACCGGACGCATCGTGGCCGCGACCTGGACGATCACGGTGGTCGACGACGACGGCGAGGTGCTGGGCCAGCGTGAGGCGAGCACGGACGGCGCGCTCCTGACCCCGGGCCCCGGCGGGACGGTCGTCCGCGCCGAGCGGGTGGGCGAGGTCCCGGCCGGCGAGGGCGCGGTGCTCGAGACGGACGACGCCACGGGGATGCCGCGCGAGATCCCGGACGGACGTCCCGCCGTCGTCCAGGTCGAGGACGCGCTCACGGGCGACGTGCGCTGGGAGGCGGAGCTCCCCTTCGTCGCGGGGGCGGGCCAGTGCATCGCGTGGGGCGAGGCCGACGGCGAGGAGTCGATCCGAGCAGACCTGGAGAACCTGTGGACGGCGGTCGAGACGCGCCTGCTGCGTGTCGAGGGCTGCGGCGTCACGGCATGGTTCACCCTCGACGGCACGCGCCTGGACGAGGCCGAGAACCCCGTCGACGGGGTCGTCGCGCTCTCCGACGGCACCTACTCCCGTGACCCGATCGGCTACGACTACGGCTGGGGACCCTCGAGCGGGACCGAGCCGAACTCTGCGCCTGCGATCCTCGGGGCGGACGGGTCGGTGCGCTGGGAGCCGCCGGGCAGCGTCCTCTCGCCGTCGGCGACCGACGGGCGCCCGGTGCCGACCCTCGTGCGGGACGGTCTGGACCTCGTCGCGTTCGACGTCGAGGGCACCGAGCTGTGGCGCACGTCCGAGCAGAGCACCGCCGGCGCGGTGCTCGTCGCGGCGGGCGGGACGCTCGTCGTCAGCAACGGGTACGGTGACGGCGCCCTGGCAGGCCTCGACCTCACGACGGGCGGCGAACGCTGGTCGCTCGACCGGGAGGAGCTCATCGCGGGGCTCGAGGTCGGGTCGGGATGGTCGGCCGACGTGGCCTACACGGACGGGTCCCGGGCGATCGTCTCCGTCTCCGACTGGGACGCGGGGACGACGTCGCTGCTCGCGCTCGACCTCGCCGACGGCGGCGTCGCGTGGACGGCGGAGACCGCCGGTCCCGACGGCGGCTCCTGGGTCGCGCCGCTCCAGGGTCGGCTGCTGCGGATGAGCGACACCGAGATCACCCGGCTCGGTTGACGGCCGTCCTACGCTGGGGGCGTGCCGCTCCGACGACGAGACGGCGGTGACGACCGTCGCACGTTCGAGCTCGTCGAGTCGGCCGGGGTCGAGGTGGACCCCGACCTCCTCGACGCGCCGCACCCCGTGCTGCTCGGCGCGCTCCCGCGCGACGCCCCGCCCGGTCTCGAGCCGCACGACCCGACAGGGACCGGGGGCGGCGAGGGCCTGGACGAGGTCGGGGCCGGAGGTTCTCTCCCGCGCGCGCCCGGCGTGGACCGTCGGCGACGGCGATGGGTCGCCGCGGCCGTGGTGACGGGTGTCGTCGCCGTGCTGGTGGGCGGGATGCTCGTCGTCGACGCGGTGACGAGCCGTGACGCGCAGGAGCGGCTCGAGGCCGCACGCGGGGCGGTGCGCCCCCTCGACGTCGCCCCGACCGAGCGGTGGACGGCGCCGGCCGCGGCCGACCGCGGTGTGGGGTTCCTGCCGGGCCTGCTCGTGACGGTCGAGGGCGACGAGGCGGTCGCGCTCGACCTGGACACCGGTGCCGAGGCGTGGCGCGTCGCGCTCGGCGGGGACGAGGCCGTGTGCGGGTCGTGGAGCCCGTGGGAGCTGTCGAGCGTGGCGTCGCGCGAGGTCGTGTGCGTCGCGGGCACCGGGATCGGGCCGTTCTGGTACGACCCGGGTGCGCAGGTGCGGTCGGGCACGGGCGTCCCGCCGGCGACCGTGACGGTCCTGGACGCCGCGGGGCGCGTCGTCGGGGAGCGCGAGGTCAAGATCGCAGGGGCGGTCCTTGCCCCCGGTCCCGACGGCGGCCTGGTCCGGGTCGAGCGCGTCGGAGATCCGGGACCGCCGAGCGGCCCGCCCGTGTCGGTCGACCCGGGTGCCGGCGAGACGGTCGACGGCGTCGCGGGGCGCGACGTCCTCGTGACGGTCGAGGACGCCGTGACCGGCGACGTGCGCTGGCGGAGCGAGCTCCCGTTCCAGGACGTGCCGTGGTCGTGCACGTCGTGGGACGCCGAGACGGGCGGCGAGGAGATCGACCCGGACCGGCTCACGCTCGTCGCGACGGAGACGCTGGTCGACGTCGGCGGGTGCGGCGTCGCGGCGTCGTTCCTCCCCGACGGCGAGCGCCTCGACGACCCCGACCTGCCCACGGACGGCGCCGTGCCGCTCGCGGGCGGACGGTTCCTCGTGGACGCGGACCGGCAGGGCACGACCGGGGCGCTGCGGGCCGACCGCGTGCTGGACCCCGCGGGGGTGCCCGTCCTCGACGCCCCGGGCGAGGTGCTCGACCCGCAGGCGACCGACGACCCGGCGCCCGGCGTGCTGTTCGTGCGCGACGGGATCGACCTGCGCGCGTACGACGACGAGGGCGCGCGCCTGTGGACCTATGACGGCGCACGCGTCCCGGAGGCCGTCTACGTGCTCGCCGAGGGCACGGCCGTCGTCGCGACGGCGAGCACGGTCCTCGGCCTCGACGCGCTGTCCGGCGAGCAGACGTGGTCGCGGTTCCTCGACGACCTCGGGGGCGACGAGGGCCGCTCGGCCATGGTGACGCAGGCCTTCACGGACGGGCGGTGCGCGATCCTCGTGCTCGTCGACCCGTCCACGGGCACGCACCCGCGCGTGGTCGCGCTCGAGCTGTCGTCGGGATCGGTCGCCTGGGAGCAGGACCTCGAGGGCGAGTGGGCGTCGTTCGTCCCCGCGCAGGGCCGGCTCTTGCGCTGGGACGGCCAGACGGTCGCGCTGCTGGGCTGAGGCGCGGCGCGCCCGCGAGCTCACCCGACGAGCACCGCGTCACGCGGGAGGTCGGCCCAGCCGGTCCGGCGCGCGACCAGGTCGGTCCAGCCGAGCCGGCCGGTGGGCGACCACGTCATCACGTAGCGCCCGGGCCGGAGGCGGTCGTCCGTCGCCCACAACCCGGCGAGCGCCGCCTCGGCGGTCCGGTCGCCCGCGTCGGCCAGGAGCGTGAGCTCCGCGACCCGGTCGGTGAGCGCGAGGACGGCCGGGTCCGGTGCGGCGCCGGGCATCGTGGCCGCGCCCCACACGTCCCACAGGAGGAGCTCGTGCCGCTGCCGGTGCGCGAGGTCGGCGAGCACGTACCGCTGGACGAACCCCGGACCGGCCAGCCAGGGCACGTCGGGGCCGGCGCCGTGGTCGGCGAGGTCGCGGCGCCCGGCGCGGTACGCCGTCCAGACCTCGGCGGCGGTCTCGAAGGGCGCGCCCTCGCCCGTCGGCAGGTCGTGGAGGTCGAACGCGCGGGATCCCTGCTCGAGCTCCGGGTCGGACCGGACCCAGCGCTCGCCGTCGTGCCGCTCGACGACGACGTGGTCGTGGTGGAACCCGCCCTCGCCGAGGTAGTCCGCGAACCCGAGCCGCGTGCGCGCGGGGACGTCGTGCTCGCGGAGCACGGCCACGGCGAGGAGGGAGTGGTCCCGGCAGCACCCGCCGGCCTGCTGCTCGGGGGAGCGCGGCGCGTCGAGCGGGCCCGGCGCGCGCTCCACGACCGCGTCCAGGGTCGACGCGACCCACCGCCGGTCGACGTCGTCGAGCTGCGCGGGGGTGGGTGCGGTCGCCCCGGCGCGGTAGTGCACGACGGCGGTCGTCACCGCGGCGTGCAGGCGCGCCGGGTCGGGCGTCACGGCGGCGAGCAGCGGGGCGTGGCGGCCAGGGTCGGAGTACGGGCTGTGGTCGGCGTAGCGGGAGACGTCCATGCGCCGACCCTCGGCCCCGCCCCAGGGGCAGGGTCAAGCCTCCTTCCGGTGGCGGTGCGGTGGCCCCCGACCTACGGTCGGCGCAGCCGCTCGGCGTCGAGCGCGCGAGCCGTGCACCGACCGACCAGGGAGCCTGAGCCATGTCCGACGCGAGTACCGGGTCGAGCACCGACGAGAGCACGGCGACGAGCGCCAGGGCCGACGCGCTGGCGGCGGCGGTCGCCGCGGTGAGCACGCCCTCGCCGGTGGACACCCCGCTCGGGCGGTTCGAGCTGGTCGACGGGGTGCCGACCCCGGAGTCCGTCGAGCGGCTGTACGGGTCGCTGGACTTCCTGCGCGGCGTCGAGGCGTTCCTCAGCGCGATGCCCGGGGCGTCGCTCGTGGCGATGCGGCGCGGGTTCCGCGAGCTCGGCCTCCTGCGCTCGAACCAGGTCGGGTACACCGACCCGCGGGCCGACTCGGGTGGAATCTTCCTCACGCCGAACACGGCGACCACGTACGGGTCGCTCTTCGTCGACCTGCGCGAGACGGGCCCGCTCGTCATCGAGCCCCCCAAGAACTCGCTGTGCGTGGTCGACGACTTCTGGTTCCGCTACGTCGCCGACATGGGCATCGCGGGTCCGGACCGCGGCGAGGGCGGTCGCTACCTGTTCCTCCCGCCCGGCTACGACGGCGAGGTCCCGGACGGCTACTTCGTCTACCGGACGCCGACGTTCACCAACTGGGTCGTGCTGCGCGCGCTGGGCGGCGTGCCGGCGATGAAGGAGACGCGGATCTACCCGCTCGCCGACGCGGGAGACCCACCGCCGACCGAGTTCGTCAACATCGCGGGGACGCGCGTCAACACCGTCCACGCCAACGACGCCTCGTTCTTCGACGAGGTCGCCGAGATCGTCACCGAGGAGCCGACGAGCGCGCTCGACCCCGAGCGCGCCGGGCTGCTGCGCGCCGTCGGCATCGTGCCCGGCCGCGCCTTCGACCCGAGCCCGGAGCTGCGCGCGACGCTCGACACGGCGGCGCGGGCGGGGGCGGCGATCAGCCGCGCGCTCGTCTACTCGCCGCGCGACCCCGAGGCGCGGATCGCGCCCGGGTCGAGCTGGCTCCAGGCGTTCCTCGGGGGGTCGTACGAGTTTCTCGCCGACGGTGCGCGCCTGCTCGACGCGCGCGCGCAGTTCCACTTCTTCGCGACCGTCATCACGCCGGCGATGGCCCACGCCCAGGTCGGGGCCGGGTCGGCGTACGCGTACACGGCGCACGACGCGCAGGGCCGGATCCTCGACGGCGCGCGCACGTACCGGCTCGTGCTGCCGCCGAACCCGCCCGCGAAGAACTTCTGGTCGGTGGACCTCTACGACACCCAGACCCGCTCTCTGCTCCAGACCGACGACCCGTACCCGAGCCTCCTGAGCCTCAGCGGCACGGTCGCGACGGAGGAGGACGGCAGCACCGTGCTGTGGTTCGGCCCGGAGCCGCCCGCGGGACGTGAGAGCAACTGGGTCGGGACGGTCCCGGGCCGGTCGTGGTTCCCCATGCTGCGCCTCTACGGGCCGCTCGAGCCGTGGTTCGACCGCACGTGGCTCCCGGGGGACCTGGAGCTGGCCGAGGACTGACGGGCTAGCGCGCCGGGTGCGGTCCGGCGGCGAGCGCGACGTCCGCGACGACGGCGTCCGGCTCGTCGGACCACGGGACCGCGTACACCTCGCGGGACGCGGCGTGCGCCAGCCCGGTCGCGACGCGCAGCGCGTCGAGATACCCGACGATCTGCGGGAAGCGGCAGTCGCGCGAGGGGACCTCGACGTACGCCTCCGTGCGGGCCGGGTCCTCGCGGAGCACGACCGGCCCGGCGGGGACGACCGCCCCGCGGTACGGGACGCACGCCTCGACCCGCCCGGGGACGTCGCGGCCGACGGGCGAGTGGTAGATCACCCAGTGCGCCGCGCCCGCCTCCGCCCCGGCCGCGGCGAGGTGCGCGCGGATGGTCAGCAGGTCGGCGCTGAACGTGGGGACGAGGTCGTCCTGGGTCGTGGACGACGTGATCGTGGCGACCGTGCACGCGGGGACCTCGCGCCATCGGACCTCGGCCTCCCCGCGCCCGGTCGCGAGCGCACGCGCGAGCTCCTCCGCGGTCGCGCGCTGTTCCGCGAGTGCCCGCTGCCGCTCGTCCCACCAGCCGAGGAGGACGTCGCGCACGTCGCGCGGGTCGGCGTCGAGCACCTCGGGGACGCGCGCGAGCGGCACGTCGATCCGGCGCAGGAGCGCCAGGGCGCGGCCCCGCTCGACCTGCTCGGGCGCGTACGCGCGGTAGCCCGTGCGGGGGTCGACGCCGGCCGGGACGAGGAGGCCGTTGGCGTCGTAGAGCCGCAGCGCCTTGATGGACAGCCCCGACGCGCGCACCATCTCGCCGCTCGTGAGCGTCTCCGCCGTCGGGCGCTCCCCCTGCTCCTGCGTCACGCGTCGAGCGTAACGACGGGCGCACGTCGCGCCACGGCGACGGCGTGGCGCCGGGCGGCACTACCCTGGCCAGATGCCTGACGACCTCACGCAGACCGCCACGCCGACCCCCGCGGAGCGGGAGGAGCCGCAGGCGCCCGTCGCGCCGCGCCGCCCGGCGCCGCGCACGCACCACGGGGAGACCGTGGACGACGACTACGAGTGGCTGCGGGACAAGGAGTCGCCCGAGGTCGTCGCGCACCTCGAGGCCGAGAACGCGTACACCGAGGCGCGGCTCGCGCACCTCGAGCCGCTGCGCGAGCGCATCTTCGAGGAGATCAAGGCGCGCACGCTCGAGACCGACCTGTCGGTGCCCGTGCGCCAGGGCGCGCACTGGTACTACGCGCGCACGGTCGAGGGCTCGCAGTACCCGATCCGGGCACGGGCGCCGATCGACGCGAGCCTCGGCAGCGACGCGCCGTCGTCCTGGGTGCCGCCCGTGCTGGAGCCGGGCGTGCCCGTGCCGGGCGAGCAGGTGCTGCTCGACGACAACGTCGAGGCCGAGGGCCACGACTTCTTCTCGCTCGGGTCGTTCGACGTGTCGGTCGACGGGACGCGGCTCGCGTACGCGGTCGACGTCGTCGGTGACGAACGGTACACGCTGCGGATCCGTGACCTGGAGTCCGGCACCGACCTCGTCGACGAGGTCCCGGGCACGTTCCCGGGCGCCGTCTTCTCCCCGGACGGGCGGTACGTCTTCTACCCGACGGTCGACGACGCGTGGCGGCCCTGGCGCGTGTGGCGCCACGAGGTGGGCACCCCGGCGACGCAGGACGTCGTCGTGTTCGAGGAGCCCGACGAGCGCTACTGGGTCGGCGTCGGCGTCTCGCGCTCGCAGCGGTTCGTGCAGATCGACGTCGGCTCGAAGATCACGTCGGAGACCTGGCTGATCGACGCCGCGGACCCGACCGGCGAGCCCCGGGTCGTGTGGCCGCGCCGCGAGGGCGTCGAGTACACGGTCGAGCACGCCGTCGTCCCGGCGACCTGGCTCCCGGCCGACCCTGCGGAGGTGTCCCCTCCCGAGGCCGCGACGGGCGACGACCGCAGGTCCGACGGGGAGCAGGCCCAGGGTCGCGACGTGCTGCTCGTGCTGCACAACGACGGCGCGGAGAACTTCGAGATCGTCGTGACCGGCGTGCCCGACGGCGACGACTCCGCGGGCGGGCCGGCCGGCCCGGGCGACGCGACCGTCGTCGTGCCGCACGACCCGGAGACGCGGCTCGAGGGTGTCGACGCGTTCGCCGGGCACCTCGTGGTGTCCTACCGGCGCGACGCGCTGTCGCGGGTCGGGGTGATCGACCTCGCGAGCACCGAGCCGCCGCGCCCCGCGGGCCTGCCGACGCCGATCCGCACGGGCGACACCCCGGCACCCACGGGCGACCACTGGCACGTGCACGAGGTCGCGTTCGACGAGCCGCTGTACACCGCGGCGCTCGCCGGGAACCCGGAGTGGGACCAGCCGAACGTCCGCCTGTCCTACGCGAGCTTCGTCACGCCGTCGACCGTGTACGACCTGCGGGTCGAGACCGACGAGCTCACGCTCCTCAAGCAGCAGCCCGTGCTCGGCGGGTACGAGGCCGCGGACTACGTGCAGCGCCGCGAGTGGGCCACGGCCGAGGACGGCACGCAGGTGCCCGTCTCGCTCGTGTGGCGGCGCGACGCCGTCGGGCTCGACGCGACGGGCACGGGCGCGGAGCCCGCGCCGCTGCTGCTCTACGGGTACGGCTCGTACGAGATCAGCATCGACCCGGGGTTCTCGATCTCTCGACTGTCGCTGCTGGACCGCGGGGTCGTGTTCGCCGTCGCGCACGTGCGCGGCGGCGGCGAGATGGGGCGACGCTGGTACGACGAGGGCAAGACGCTCGCCAAGCGCACCACCTTCACGGACTTCGTCGCGGTCGCGCGGCACCTCGTCGACGCGGGCTGGACGAGCCCCGAGCGCCTCGTGGCGCAGGGCGGCTCCGCGGGCGGGCTGCTCATGGGCGCGGTGACCAACCTCGCGCCCGAGCTGTTCGCGGGCGTGCTCGCGCAGGTCCCGTTCGTCGACGCGCTCACCTCGATCCTCGACCCGTCCCTGCCGCTGACCGTCGTCGAGTGGGACGAGTGGGGAGACCCCCTGCACGACCCCGAGGTCTACCGGTACATGCGCACGTACACGCCGTACGAGAACGTGCCCGACGACGCGGCCCACTACCCGCGGATCCTCGCCGTGACGTCGTTCCACGACACGCGCGTGCTCTACGTCGAGCCGGCCAAGTGGGTCGCGCGCCTGCGGGCGGCCGGGGCCCCCGCGCTGCTGAAGATCGAGATGCACGCCGGGCACGGCGGCGTCTCGGGCCGGTACGAGGGCTGGCGCGAGGTCGCGTACGAGGACGCGTGGGTCCTCGACGTGCTCGGGCTCGCGGCGCGGTGACGGTAGGGTGACCGGCCCGGCGCCCGCCCCTGACCCGCGGACCTCGCGCGACGCGACGCCCCCGGGGACGGCGGCGCTGCTGCTGCGCCCGGTCGGCTACCTCGCGATCGGGCTCGTGTGGACGGCGATCGGCCTGTTCGTCGTCGGCCTGTACCTCGCGGTCGCGGCGTACGGCCTGTTCGAGCCGCCCGCCGACCAGGAGCCGTGGGCGGAGCTCGTGGCCTCGCCCGGCGCCGTGCTGGGCCGGCTCGCCGTGCTCGCGCCGATCGTCGTCGTGCTCGCGGGGCCGGTCGCCTGGTACCTGTCGTGCGCGATCTGGCCGCTCGCGGCGCTGTCCTTCGTGTACGCCGGCCGTGCGCTGCGGCCGTCGTACCGGGGAGACCGGCTGTCCTTCACGAGCCACGCCGCGCCCGGCACCACCCTCGGGCCGCCCGTGCCCGGGCCGGTCGCGATGTCGCTCCAGCCGCAGCGGCGCTCGCGGCTCACGGACACGCTCATGCGCTTCTACGCGTGCGGCTGGAACCTGGACTTCCGCGAGTTCTGGCCCGCGGTCCCCGCGGGGATCGCGTGGGTGCTCGCGAGCACCGGGGCGTCGACGGCGCTGCCGTCGGGCTGGCGGGTCGGGCTCGTCGTGGCCGCGGTCCCGTTCGCGCTCTGGTCCGTGGTCGCGTTGCGCCGGGCCTGGACCTGGCGGTTCCACCGCGAGCGCGCTCGCCTGGCCGCACGGCGCCGGCTCGAGCGGCACGGCGACCAGTACCGGATCGACCCGCGCATCGTCCGCACGCGCCCGCAGTCGCCCGAGCACCGGGCCGGTGTCGAGGCCGAGCGCGCCGAGGCGCGCGTCGCGCAGGACCGCCTGACGAGCCTCACGAGCGACGAGATCGGCGAGCGTCGCGAGGCCGTGCTCCGGGCGCGCCGCGAGCGTGAGGCGCGTGCGGCGCGGGAGGCTCGCAAGGCGGCGCGTCGGGACCGGCGGGGCGGGACGCCGTCGGACCGCTGAGCCCGCCGCCCTGGGTTCCGACCGTCGGCGTTCAGGCGGCCTGCGGGCTGCCGCACTCCGCGCAGAACCTCGCGCCCGCGGCGTTCTGCGTGCCGCACTCGCGGCACGCGGCGACCCGGGCGAGGCGCTCGCCGCACTCGCCGCAGAACTTGCCGCCGTCGACCTTCGCGTCGCACGACGGGCACCGGGTGACCGCGGCCGTCCGCACGTCCGCGCCGCCGACGAGGTCGGTCGTGCGGAGCTGCTCCTGGACCTGGTAGCGGCGGGCCTCGGCCTGGAGCTGCGCGAGCTCCTCCACCTGCTTCGGTGAGCAGCGCACGCACTGGCCGACCGCGTCGTTCCAGCAGACCTCGTGGCACATCCAGTCGCCGCACCCGTGGCACTGGCGGAAGGCGTCGCGCACCTCGCCGACGGCGGTGTCGAGCGCCTTGTCCTTCGCCGACGAGTTGGTCTGCCGGTCGGCGGCCCACGACCCCGCCGCGTACGACAGGTCGGCCACCTTGCCGCCGAAGAACCGGCCCGCCGCCTGGATGAGGCTGCTGCCCTTGGCGACCACGTCCGTCTGGTAGGCCGAGCGGTAGCCGTTGCCGCACCGCTCGCACCGGAACTCGAACTGGTACCCACCGGCGTTCGACAGGTCGCGGACGTTGTCGGTGAAGGCGATGGGCGCACTCATGGCAGGGACCTCGGCAGGCTCGGGGGGTCGGCGTCCCCGCAGGCCAGGCCCGCGGGCGGGGGACGTCATGGGGATCCCATGACCGCAGCGATGCTACCCACGGACCCTCGTCGCCCGGGCGGATCACCCGGGTGAAATCGGGCATCCCGTGGTCAGGGGCGGACGAGCCGGAGCGGGGCGTCGGCGGTGCGGACCGTGACGGTCTGGCCCCACGAGGCGACGAGGCGGTCGTCCTCCATGCCGTCGCCGAACACGACGAGCCGGTCCGAGGCGACGGTGAGGGCGACGTCCGCGCCGTCGTCCACGACGCCCTCCGTGAGCGTGGCGCCCGTCGCGGGCGACGGCCATGCCTCGCGCACGAACCAGCCGAGCCGGTGCTCGGTGCGCCCCGGCGCCGGGCGGCCGCCGCGGTCGTGCGCGAGCGACGCCCACCAGCCCGTCGCGCCGGTCCCCGTGGCGACGAGCACTCCCGACGACGACTGCCGCTCCTCGCCCGCCGCGCACCGGAGCGTGTAGCGCGCGCTCTGGTGGCTCGGGTGCCCGACGAACACCTCGTTGAGCGCCGTGAGGTGCTGCCCGTCGTCGAGGTCGGCGCGCACCATGGTCAGCGCGTCGACGGGCAGGACCGCCGCGGGGTCGGGCGCGCCCGTGGCGACGTCGGCTCCGAGCCCGCTCAGGAGCGAGGTCGCCGCCCGCACCGAGTGCCGCACGAGCACCCCGGCGTTGACCCCGGGCTCGGGGTCGACGCCCAGCACGGGCTGCCCGAGCAGGTACTTCGCGACGTTCGCGACGAGGCCGTCCTGCCCGACGACGACCACGACGTCCTCCGGCGCGAAGAGGAACCGCGACAGGTCGGCGCGCTCGACGTCCGCGCGGGCCCAGCCGTCGGGCACCGCGGCCGCGACCGCCGCGCGGGCCGCGGTGAGCGCGTCGTGCCGAGACTGCACCTCGCCGAGCGACCGGCCCCGCGAGCGGAGGAAGAACTCCGCCTGACCGCGCGTGCCGTGCCGGTCGAGGAGCTCGTCGAGCTCGGTCCGCCGGTGCACGACGACGGCGCGTCGCCGCAGCACCGTCAGGCCGCCTTCCCGGTGGTGCCCGCCGTGGCGCCGAGCAGCGAGCCCAGCACACCCGTGAGGAGGTCGGGGGTGATGGTGAGGTTCTGGACGTCGGGGAGCGAGCCCGCCGCCTCGCGGACCGCGAGGGCGAGGAGGGTGCCCTGGCCGGCGCTCGCCCAGACGTCCATGCGCGCCTGCTCGGCGGCGGCCTCGGCCGCGCCGACGACGCGCACCTGCTCGGCCTTCGCGTCGGTCGCGAGCTGCGCGCGCTCAGCGGTCGCGCGGGCGTCGACCAGCGCGGCGGCGGCCTTCTCCTCCGCCTCGCGCCGGGCGTTCGCGCCCTCCTGGGCGACGAGGCGCTCGCGGCGGGTCGCGAGCTCGATCGTGCTCGCCAGCTCGTTCTCCGCGATCGCGCGCTCGCGCTCGACGGCGAGGGCCCGGCGCTCGTACGTCGCGCGGTCGGCCTCGGCCTGCACCCGCTCGCGCGCCGGCGTCTGGAGGGCGCGCTCGACGTCCTTCTCGGGCCGGACGGCGAGCACCTGGACGCCGATGACGGCGATCCCGGTCGCGGCGAGGCGCGGGTCCGTGGTCAGCGCCTCGGCGAGCACGTCGCGCACGCGGGGCACACCGGCCGTCAGGGCGTCGGCGAGGGGCATCGCGGCGAGCGCGTCGGCGGCGCGGCTCTGCGCGAGCCGTCCGACGATGCTCGTCACCTGGTCCCGGCCCGCGGTGCTCGTCTCTCCGCTGCCCGGGTCGACGGCGAAGTCGAGGCGCTGCGAGACGGTCACGGGGTCGGCGAACCGGTACGTGACGCCGGCCTGGACGGTGACGTCCTGGTGGTCGGCGGTGACGGCGTGGAAGAAGACGGGCAGCTCCTGGTCGTCGACGGGGACCTCCGAGAGGACCGACGTCGTCGGGCGGAACCAGAACGCCTGCCCGACGCCCTCGTGCGCGACGCGCCCGCGGCGCAGGTGCACGACGTGCCCAGTGGGGCTGCCGAGGAAGTGCCGGGTCCACGGGTAGGTGCGGATGGTGGCCATGGTCGTCTCCGATCGTTTTCGTCGCTCTGACGATAATGACGCTAGACCGGCGGAGATTTCTCGTCAACCTGACATCAATGTGCGACGATGGCCGCATGACGCCGTCCGCGAGCCCGACGCCCGACGTCCCGCCGACCGCCGCGCTGCTGCCCGTCACGGTCGACGTCGTCGCGCTCACGGTCCGCGACGACGCCCTGCACGTGCTGCTCGTCGAGCGCGGCATCGAGCCGTTCCACGGCGCGCTCGCGCTCCCGGGCGGGTTCGTGCTGCCGCGGGAGGGGCTCGCCCGGGCGGCTCGGCGCGAGCTCGCGGAGGAGACCGGCGTCCGCCCGCCCGGTCACCTGGAGCAGCTCCGCACCTACGGGCCGCTCGACCGCGACCCGCGCGGGCCGGTCCTCTCCGTCGCCTACCTCCTGCTCGCGCCGGAGTTCGGCGTCGTCCACGCGGGGTCGGACGCCGGGGGAGCGGCCTGGTACCCCGTCGAGCCCTTGCTCGGGGCGGTCCCGGGCGGGCCGACGGCGTCGGGCGACCGGGCGCCGTCGGGCACGGGCCTCGCGTTCGACCACGCGCGGATCCTCGCCGACGGCGTCGAGCGCGCCCGCGCCAAGCTCGAGTACTCGGCGCTCGCGACGGCGTTCTGCCCGCCCGAGTTCACCGTCGCCGACCTGCGGCGCGTCTACGAGGCGGTGTGGGGCGTGCGCCTCGACCCGCGCAACTTCTCGCGCAAGGCCACGACCACCCCGGGCTTCCTCGAGGACACCGGCCGCACGACGTCGGGCGGCGCCGGCCGCCCCGCGGCCCTCTACCGCGCCGCGCCGAACCCGGGGTCCCTCCCCACGACCGGCCCCGCCTGGGGAGCGACCCCGGGTTCGGCGGCGGACCCTGACCTCGCGCCCGCGAGCGTGCCCGCCGTCCTCGACCCGCCGCTCATGCGTCCGCGACGCTGACCGCCGCGGCGCGGGCCGGGGGAGAACTCCCCCTCGACAGCGGCGTCGGGCTGAGTACGCTCGCGCGCATGTCGACCTACAGCTACTGGCGCAGCGACCAGGGCAACATGCAGGCCCTCTCGGACGAGCTCGCCGCGCAGGCCGCGATGGCGCGGTCGCGGGAGGCGTCGCTCAACCGACGGCTGCGCTCGCTCGAAGGTGACCTGTCGAGCCGCGTGGAGGTGCTCACACGCCTCGTCAACGCGCTCATCGAGCTGGGCGAGGTGCGCGAGGAGCTCGCGCTGTTCACCCCCGCCCGACGCGCCCGGGACGCGGCGCGCGCCCTGACGCGCGCGGTCGTGGCGGGGGAGGGCGACGTGTCGCACCTGCGCCGGTCGCCCGACCTGGCCGACGTGCCCGGCTACTGGCTCGTCCCCGCGGCGCTCGCCGTCGCCGAGCTCCCCGCGGGCCGGCTCGACGCGGAGGCGGCGCAGGAGGCGCTGCTGCGCGACCGTCGTCGGGCCGCGACGTACCTCGTCGCGGTGTGCGCGCTCGTCGGGCAGCCCGGTCTCGCGCGCGAGTGGACGCCCGGGGTGCTCGACGCCCCCGTCCTGCCGGCGGCCGGCTGGGGCAGCGCCGACGGAGCGCCGGAGGCGGGGCCGGAACGCCCCGGCGAGGCGCCGGACGAGGTCCTCGTGACGACCGCCGAGCGGGCGCTGTGGCGCGCGGCGGCCGCGGGCCACCTCGGGGACGACGGCGTCGCGGTCGTCCGCGCGGCGCTCGCCGAGCGCGTGGCCCTGCTCGACGACGACGCGCACGCCCGCTGGCGCGCCCGGCTCCTCGAGGCGGCGCCCGCGCTCCCCGCGAGCGGGGACGACTGGGGCTCGCCCGAGGCCGGGGCCCCCGACGGGTCCGGCACGCGTCGCCGGGCCGCGGCGCCCGACGCCCTGCCGCTGCTGCGGTCCTGGACCGCGTGGTCGCGGGCCGTCGTCGCCGGGGAGATCGCCCTGGCCGCGGCGGCACGCGGTCCGCTCGCGCTCGGGGCGTCGTCGTCGGTCACCACGGGCGACACGGGCACGGTGCCCGGCACCGCCGCGACGCCGAGCGGCGCACCAGCCCCGGGCGCGGCGCTGCTGCGGGTCGTCGGGTCGCTCGTGAACGAGGGGGCCCCCGTCGAGCGTGGCCTCCTCGAGCGCGCGGAGCTGCTGGCCGACCGCGTGGGCCGCGCGCCCGAGGACGACGGCCCGGAGTGGGACGCGTCCGCGGGGACGCTCGTCGACCTGCTCGTCGACGACGCGCGCGGCACCGACCCGGGGCTCGCGGCGCTCGCGGCACCGCTGCTCGTCGACGACCTGCGCGTCGCGAGCCACGCGCGCGCCTCCGAGCTCGCGGCGACCCCGGCGCCGTCGCGCGCGCTGCGCCTCGCCGGCCGGACCGTCACCGTCACGCCGGCCGACGACGGTGCGGCGCTCGCCGCGACGGCGCGGTCGGAGCTCCTGGCGCGCCCCGTCGACGGGGTGTCGTGGGGCGTCGTCGGCGGGGTCGGGGCCATCGCGGTGGTGGCGCTCGTGCTCGGCATCGCGGTCGCGCCGGCCTGGTTCGCGGTGACCGTCGTCGCTGGCGTGGTCGCCGCGTGGCAGTGGTTCTCGGGCGAGCAGCGCGCACGGGACCAGCGCGCGGCCGCGCAGGCGAGCGCGGAGCGGTTCGACGCCGAGCTGGCCGAGGCGCGCACCGCCGTCGCGGCGGAGGCGGAGCGTGCGCGGACGCAGCGCGAGGCGGTCGCGACCGTCGTCGACGACCTCGACGACGCCCTCGCCGACCTGGGCGCGCCGACCCCCGCCTGACGCGAGCGACCCGGGCCGTCCGGGTCCCCTCCGAGCCGCGTCCGCCGCCCCGCCCGCCACCCGTCAGGAGGCCTGCCAGGGCCGGACCGCCCGTGCCCGCGGGCCGTCCGGCCCTGCTCGGCACCTGCTCGACCAGACACCCGTCGGGCGTTCGAACAGCGGCTTCGAACACCGGATGAACTGTCGGTGAACAGTGGCAGAAGAATCCACAGGATGGTCGAGCGGGCTCCGGGGATGACCCCACCATGGACGACGTGACCGAGACGCTCCTGCTGGTGCTCGTCGTCGTGACCGCACTGGCCTTCGACTTCACCAACGGCTTCCACGACACGGGCAACGCGATGGCCACGTCCATCGCCACCAAGGCCCTCAAGCCCAAGACCGCCGTCGCCCTCTCCGCCGTCCTCAACATGGTCGGGGCGTTCCTCTCCCTGGCCGTCGCGGCGACCATCGCGAAGGGCCTGGTCGACGCCGACGTCATCACCCTCGAGGTCGTCCTCGCGGGGCTCGTGGGCGGCATCACCTGGAACCTCCTGACCTGGTTGCTCGGCATCCCGTCGAGCTCGTCGCACGCCCTCATCGGCGGCGTCGTGGGCTCGGTGCTCGCGGCCGTCGGCACGCAGGGCGTCATCTGGAGCGGCGTCGCCGCGAAGGTGCTCATCCCCGCGCTGCTCGCCCCGCTCGTCGCGGTGGGCGTCGCGAGCGTCGGCACCTGGGCGGTCGCCCGCCTCACGCGCGACGTCCCCGAGGACGTCTCGACCCGGGCGTTCCGCTGGGGCCAGGTCGGCTCGGCCTCGCTCGTCTCGCTCGCGCACGGCACCAACGACGCGCAGAAGTCGATGGGCATCATCCTGCTCGCGCTCATCGCGGCGGGCGCCGTCCCGGCGGACTCGGGCGTCCCGTTCTGGGTGATCCTCGCCTGCGCGTCCTTCATGGCGCTCGGCACGTACCTGGGCGGCTGGCGCATCATCCGCACGCTCGGCAAGGGCCTCGTCGAGATCGACACCCGCCAGGGCATGGCCGCCGAGACGTCGTCCGCGGCCGTCATCCTCATGTCCGGCCTGTTCGGCTACTCGCTCTCGACGACGCACGTCGCGACCGGCTCGATCCTCGGCTCGGGCGTCGGGATGCCGGGCGCCAAGGTCCGCTGGGGCGTCGCGGGGCGCATGCTCGCCGCGTGGGGCCTGACGCTCCCGGCCGCCGGGCTCGTCGGCGCGGCCTGCTACGGCATCCAGCACGGGATCGGCGGCACGGCCGGCACGGTCGTGGTGTTCGCCATCCTCGTCGCGACGTCCGTCGCCATCTGGGTCGCGTCGCGCCGCAAGCCCGTGGACCACAACAACGTCAACGACGCCTGGGAGGAGGGCGCGGTGGACGCCGGGCTCGAGACCGAGGTGGTCGAGGCGCGCGAGGCCGCGCTGGAGCGCCGCCTCGACGCGGCCGACCCGTTCGCCGACGCGGAGCCGCAGGCCGCCGCGTCGCCCGTGCCCCCCTCGGGCGCACCCACCGTGACCCCGACCGCCGCGCGCCAGCGCGCGAGCGTCTGACCCCGGCAGCCCGGAGGAGAGAACCGTGTTCGTCGAGATCGACTCGCTGCTCAAGGTCGTCGTCGCCGGCCTCGTCGTCGGCGCGGGCCTGCCCGCCCTCTTCGCGCTCGGGGTCCGGCTCGCCGCCGGCCGCGCCGTGCCCGTCGAGGTCGGCACCCCGGACGGCCGCTTCACGTCCGACGGTCGCACCGTGCGCGTCGAGCGCGCCACCCGGGGTCGCCAGGTGGGTGCGCTCGTGTGCTTCGCCGTCGTCGTCGTCGCGATCGCGGCGGGCATCGCCTTCATCGCGAGCGGCGGCCACTGACCCGGACGGGTCAGGCGGAGCCGCGCACCACGAGGGTCGGGTCGAACAGGACCGAGCGAGGCTCGGTCTCCGGGGCATCGATGGCCGCGAGCAGGAGGCGTGCCATCTCGGCAGCCATCTCCTCGACGGGCTGACGCACCGTCGTGAGCGGCGGGTGCGCCTGGTGCGCGACCGTGGAGTCGTCGAACCCGACGACCGCGACGTCCTCCGGGACGCGCCGCCCGGCCTCCTGGAGGACCGTGGACGCGCCGTCGGCCATGAGGTCGCTCGCGCCGAACACGCCGTCGACGTCGGGGCGCGCCGCGAGGAGGTCGCGGGCCGCGGCCTCGCCGCCCGCCCGCGTGAAGTCGCCCTCCACGACGAACGGCTCGGGGAGACCCGCGACCCGCACCGCGTCGAGGAACCCCTCGAGACGGGCGCGCGCGAAGGGGACGTCGGAGGGCCCGGCGACGGTCGCCAGGCGAGTCCGGCCGTGGGCCACCAGGTGCTCGGCCGCGAGCCGGCCACCCGCCGCCTGGTCGAGGTCGACCCAGCTCACGCCGGCCGACTCGTCCGCGCCGTCCAGGTGCGTCGAGAGCACGACCGGCACGGACAGCGCCGCGAACCGCGCGGGGAGCGGGTCGCCGGAGCTCGACGTGATGAGCAGGACGCCGTCGACGTGGCCCTGGCGCACGTAGCGCACGACCTGGTCGTGCGCGGGCGGGTCGGCGGGCAGGATCGCGAGGTGGATGTCGCGCGGCCGGAGCACCTGCTGCGCGCCGGCCGTGACCCGGCCGATGTACGGGTCGGTGAACAGGCGCTCCAGGAAGGCGCTGGTGTGCGGCCGCTCCGTCGGCTCGGAGACGACGAGCGCGACCGATCCGGTGCGTCGCGTCACGAGGGTGCGCGCCGCGAGGTTGGGGACGTAGCCCGTCTCGTCGATCGCCTTCTCGACGACCTCGACGATCGCGGGGTCGACCGTCGGCACGCCGTTGATGACGCGGGACACGGTGGCTCGGGAGACGCCGGCGACGGCCGCGACGGCCTCGAGCGTCGGGCGGGGAGAGGAGCGACGGGCTGCCATGTCGTCAGTTATACCGCCCGTCCAGGGCCGCGCGGCCGGCCGTCCCTCGCGCGCGGGGGACGGCCTCGCCGGGCCGGGACACGGGGCGGTGCCCGACGGCGCGGGAGCAGCACCGCGCCGTCGGGCACCGGTGCGGGCGCTGGAGGGGCGCCCGCCGTGGACCGGTCACCGGGAGAGGCGGGGCCTCACCACGGGAACGGGCCGGCGACCCGCAGGGGCCGCCGGGTGCGGGTGCTCACCGGTACACCCGCACGTAGTCCACGAGCATGCGGGACGGGAACGGCGTGCTCGCGTCGGGAGCGCCCGGCCAGTCTCCGCCGACCGCGAGGTTGAGGATCAGGTAGAACTCGTGGTCGTAGACCCACGGCCCGCGCGTCGACTCGACGGTCTCCTTCGACGCGTAGAACGTGTCGCGGCCGTCGAGCGAGAACTGGATGCCCTCGCTGTCCCACTCCGCGGCCCACACGTGGAAGTCGTCGGCGAACCGTGCGCCGCCCGGCAGGGTCGCCGGGCCGCCGTAGCCGCCGGCCCCCCAGTACGCGGGCGCGTGCAGCGTCGAGTGCGTGATCGTGGGCTCGAACCCGACGTTCTCCATGATGTCGATCTCGCCGTTGTACGGCCACGGGCGGCCCTCGAGGAAGTCGGAGCCCATCATCCAGAACGCCGGCCACAGGCCCTGGCCCGCGGGGATCTTGATCCGGGCCTCGAAGCGGCCGTACTGCGTGTTGAGCGACGTCGACGTGTTCATGCGGTGCGACGTGTACTCGCGGCCCTCGGCGTTCTCGCGGCGCGCCTCGAGGACGAAGTGCCCCTGGCCGTCGTGGAAGCCGTTGCCCGACGCCGTGTAGACCTGGTGCTCCGCGTTCTGCGGCATCCCGGGGTCGATGTGCCACCTCGTGGGGTCGGCGGGCGTGCCGGACGGGGCGTCGAACTCGTCGGACCAGACGAGCTCGAGGTCGTCGAAGTCGGGGTCGGCGGGGTCGGCAGGCGGCGTCGTGGGCGCGCCCCCGGTGCCGTAGACCTGGAGCTCCCACAGCGAGTAGCCGTAGGGGCTGCTGCGGTCGTTCATGTGCACGCGCACGTGGCGGCCGTCGGCGTCGAGCGGGATCGTCTCCTTGAAGCCGCTGCCCGTCGTGGTCGAGTAGACCGTGCGCCAGGAGGACCCGTCGTCCGACACCTCGATCGCGTAGCCCGTCGCGAACGCCGGGTCCCACTGGAGGACGACCTGGGTGACGTGCGCGGGTGCGCCGAGGTCGACGGCGATCCACCCCTCGTCGACCCAGCCGGTGTCCGGGGACGTGGCCCAGCGCGACGCCGGGTCGAGGTCGAGCGCCTTGTCCGGGGTGCAGTCCCAGCAGTTCGGGTCGAGCGTCTGGGAGCTCGACGCCGATCCGGGCTTGCCGTAGGAGAGCAGCCGGGCGGTGCCGGGCTGGGGCTCGCCCGTGCTGCCCTCGTCGCCGAACACCTGGAGCTCCCAGAGGGACACGCCCCAGACGGTCGCGCGCTGCGTGGCGGTGAGCCGCACGTAGCGTGCGGCGACGTCGAGGGGCAGCGTCTCGTCGCCGCCCTGGCCGTTCGTGGTCGAGTACGCGGTCGCCCACGCGGCGCCGTCGGTCGAGACCTCGATGCGGTAGCCGGACGCGTACGCCGTCTCCCAGTCGAGCTCGACGCGGTCGAGGTCGTGGACGGCGCCGAGGTCGACCTGGATCCAGGCGCCGTCGGCGTGCGCGCTGGACCAGCGCGTGCCGCGGTCGCCGTCGACGGCGGCGGCCGCGGTGCTCCAGTCGAACTCGGTGCTCGACGACGTCGCGGCGCGGCTCTGCGAGAGCGGATCGTCGGGGGCGGCGGTCGCGGGCGCCGGGACGAGCGCGCCGAGGGCGAGGAGCCCGACGGCGGTCGTGGCGGCCGCGAGGGCGCGGCCGCGGGGCCGTGGTCGGGGCCGTCGGGAGGTGCTGCGGGCAGTGCTGCGGGTGCCGCGGGACGCGGTGCGCATGGACGTGCTCCTTCGGACGTCGGACGGGTCACGAGCCGCTCGAGGAGTCGGGCGAGCCGCTGTGCCCGCGCCGATAGAGCGCTCTCTCACACCCTGGACCAGCCGGTCCGCGGAGGTCAAGAGGACGGAGCGAGATTTCTTACTGACCGGTCAGCCAGTTGCTGTCGGGTCAGCCCAGGCGCTCCTTGGCGGTGAGCACGCGGAGCACTGCGGCGTCCACCTTCGCCGCGAACGCCGGGTCGGTCGTCGCGCGCTCGACGACCGCCGCGACCATGGGCTGCACGACGCTCGGGTCGGCGGACGCGAGCACCATGTCGCCGCCCGCGTCGATCGTCAGGACGGCGCGGTCGGCGGGTGACCACGCCTGCACCTGCTGCGCCGCGGACACGTCGTCCGTGATGACGACGCCGTCGAACCCCAGGTCGCCGCGCAGCATCCCGTCGACGACGACGGGCGAGAACGCCGCGGGCAACGACCCGTCGATCTGCGGGTAGACGGCGGTGGACGTCATGACGAACGCGGCGCCCGCCTCGATCCCGGAGGCGAAGACGGCGACGGACGGGTCGTCGCGCGTCGTCACGTCGTCCGTGACGCCCGCGTCGGTGTCGGTGTTCTCGGTGACGCGGCCCAGCCCCGGGAAGTGCTTGATCGTCACGTCCACCCCGGACGCCTCCATGCCGGCGCTGAAGGCGTTCGCGTGCGCCGTCGCCGTGTCCGGCGTGGTGCCGTAGTTGCGCTGGAAGTACCCGATCGGCGGGTTCTGCGCCTCCGTCCCCTCGGGCACCAGGTCCATCACCGGCGCGAGGTTGAGGTTCACGCCCGCCGCGGCGAGCTCGCCGCCCCACGTCGTTGCGTCAGCCTGGAGCGCCGCGGGGTCGAGGCCCGCCTGGTCCGTGGCCGTGGGGATCTGCGAGAACCCGGGACCGCGCAGCACCTGGACGTAGCCGCCCTCCTGGTCGGTCGCGACGAACAGCGGCGTGCCGTTCGTGGTCTCCGGCGAGACGAGCGCCGTGAAGCCCGCGACGAGGTCCGCCGTCGGGCCGGTGCCCGCCTGCGACCGCCCGGCGAGGAACACGTTGCCGACGTGGAGCTGCGACACCGCGTCGTAGCTCACCTGCTGGGGGTCGCTCACGTCGACGCCGACCATGAAGAGCTGGCCGACCTTCTGCTCGAGCGTCCACCCGGCGAGCGGGTCCTCGGGTGGGGTGGACGGCGTCGGGGGAGGGCCCGACGGCGACGGCTCGGGGGAGGCGGTCGGCGCGCCCGACGGTGACGGAGCCGGGGTAGGGCCGGGGCGGGTGAGGTACCACGCGACCGCCGAGACGGCGGCGAGCGTGGTGACGACGGCGACGACGATCCAGATGGTCCGGGCACGGGTGGTCACAGGGCGGGCACCTCCAGCGGCCACCGTAGCCCGCTCCGTCGCGCGGGAGGTCGTGGACACGTCCGCGCCGCGTGCTGACCGGAGCCGCGGGTATGACGCGCATCACCTCGATGTTCCCGTCATGATCCTCACGGGGGAGCGTCTCGTGTGTGAGAGGTGCGGCCCGATCGGGCCGTACCGCATCGTCCGACCTTGGAGCCAGGCATGTCCCGTCGCCCACCCACCCGCACTTTCGCCCTGGGGGATCGCACCCGTCGCGTCGTCGCCGCGACGATCGCCGCCGTCCTCGCCCTCGTCGGGGCGGTGGTCCTGGTCACCGGGCCGCAGGCCCGGTCGGCCTCGGCGGCGCTCGGGTTCTGCCCGGACCCCGGCGACATGCCCAACATCGGCAACCTGCCGGCCTTCACGGACTCGAACGTCACCGTCTACACAGGCGGTGACTACCGCGCCACGGCGAGCGCCGCAGAGTCCGAGGGCCTTCTCGTCGTCGGCGGTGACGCTGTCGTCGACGCTCCGGGGAACTTCAGCGTGGGTGCCGTCGGGGCGGGCTCGCAGATCACGCCGCCGGACGGGGCGGTGATGTTCGCCGTCGGAGAGGGCCTCGACATCGCGGCCGGAACGAGCGTCACCGTCGGCTCGACGCTGCCCAGCGGCGGCGCGGTGAACGTCGGCGGGACCGTCACGGGAGCGGGGAGCCTCTCGACAGCGGGAACCGTCCCGGGCGTGGAAGCGCCCGTGACGGAGGGCATGGGGCCCGGTGCGCTCGCCGAGTGGTCCGACTTCGGGTCGGTGATAGCCGACGCGTCGAGCACGATCGCGGGGTGGCCGGCGACGACCGGTGTCGTGTCGGGGAACCGGGTCGTCTTCACGGGCACCGGCACGGACGACCCGCAGGTGTTCTCCATCGACGCGACGGAGCTCGACGGCGTCACCGAGGTCGAGTTCGCCGCCATCCCGGAGGGCGCGGCGATCGCGATCAACGTGACCGGCGACGCGCCCGTGGACTTCAGCCCGAACTTCTGGGTCGGCAACGGCGTCAACCAGATCAACGCGTTCGGCCCCCAGTTCGGCAACTGGGCCTCGCGGATCCTGTGGAACTTCGAGTCGACGCCGGAGCTCGCGCTGGGCCGGGCAGACCAGTTCCTCGGGACGATTCTCGCCCCGGCGGCGGACGCGACGATCACGACGAGCACCAACGGGCGCGTCCTCGTCGGGGGGAACCTCACGTTCGGCGACCCGAGCGTCACCGGCGGTCTCGAGATGCACAACTACCCGTGGATCGGTCCGGGACCGTTCGACTGCACCTCGGCAGCGAGCTTCGTCGTCCAGAAGACCGTGACGGGCGAGGCCGCCGCCGACGTGCCCGCCGGGACGACGTTCGAGGTCGAGTACACGTACGAGGAGCCGGACGGGACGACCGGTGGCGACACGCTCGTCGTGCCGATCAGCGGCGCGCTCGTGAACGGTCCGACGCTGCCGGTCGACACCGTCGTGACGGTCACCGAGACGGACCTTCCTTCCGTGCCCGGCGTCGAGTGGGGAACACCCGTGATCCAGGTGAACGGCGAGCCGCTGGGCGACCCCGCGCAGTTCACGATCCAGGAGAACCAGACCGTCACGGTGACCGTGGTGAACACGGCGAACGGCGGCGCCGTCCCGACGGTGGGCGGGTTCTCGGTGGCCAAGGCCGTGACGGGTGACGCCGCAGGGCTCGTCCCCGCCGACACCGCGTTCCTGGTCGACTGGGAGGCGGGGCTCCCCGAGGGGGCGACGTACGACGGCGACCTGTCCGGCACGCTGACCGTCCTCGCGGACGGGACCGTGACGAACGGTCCCTCCGACCTGCCCGTCGGCACCACCGTCGCGCTCGCCGAGCGGACGCCGCTGCCCGAGGTGGACGGCGTCGAGTGGGGGGATCCGGTGCTCAGCCCGGCGTCGCCCGTCACGATCGTCGAGGGCACGACCGGGGTCGCGGTGACCGTCACGAACGTCGCGGTCGCCGTCGTCGGGGGATTCACGGTGCAGAAGGCTCTCGAGGGAGGCGCGGCGAGCGCCGTCCCCGGTGACACCGCGTTCCTGGTCGACTGGACCGCGACCGTCCCCGCGGGCGTCGCGTACGACGGCGCCACGTCGGGCACGCTGACGGTGCGCGCCGACGGGACCCTGGCGAGCGGCCCGACCGACCTGCCGGTCGGCACGACGGTGACGCTCGCCGAGCAGCAGCCGCTGCCCGAGATCGAGGGCGTGGAGTGGGGTGTACCGACGCTCGAGCCTGCCTCCCCGATCACGATCGTCGAGGGACCGACCGGTGTCGCGGTGACCGTGACGAACACGGCGGACGCGCCCGCGGAGATCGGCGGGTTCGCGGTGCAGAAGTCCGTCACGGGCGACGCGTCGGGGGCGGTGCCGCCGGACACCGCGTTCGTCGTCGCGTGGGAGGCCGAGCTCCCCCCGGACTCCGGCTACGAGGGAGCGACCTCCGGGACGCTCACCGTGCTCGCGGACGGGACCGTGGTGGACGGGCCGCAGGACCTTCCCGAGGGCACGGTCGTGACGTTCACCGAGCAGACGATCCCCGACGTCCCGGGCGTCGACTGGGGCACGCCCACCGTGTCGCCCGGCACCGTGACGATCGGTGACGGCGACGCCGTCGCGGGGGTCGTGGTGACGAACACGGCGACCGCGCGGACGGGCGGGTTCTCCGTCGCGAAGGCGGTCGAGGGCGGCCTCGCCGGGAGCGTGCCGCCGGGCACGCAGTTCGAGGTCGAGTGGTCCGCGACCCTGCCCGCGGGCTTCGCGTACGACGGCCCGCTCACGGGGACGCTGACCCCGCTCGCGGACGGCACCGTCGTCGACGGCCCGCAGGACCTCCCGGTGGGGACGGTCGTGACGTTCACCGAGATCAACCTGCCCGAGGTCGACGGCGTCGTCTGGGGCGCCCCCACGTTCTCCCCGGGGTCGGTGACGGTCGGGGACGGCGCGAACACCCTCGTCACGCTGACCAACACCACGCAGGACGTGGCCGAGGTCGGCGGGTTCTCCGTGGCCAAGGAGGTGACCGGCGACCGCGCGGAGCTCGTGCCCGCCGACACCCTGTTCACCGTCGCGTACTCGTACGAGCTCGACGGCACCCTCGTCGGCGGCTACCTCCAGGTCCCGGCCGACGGGACGGTCGTCGCCGGCCCGCAGAACCTCCCGGTCGGCACGGTCGTCACCTACACGGAGGCCGACCTGCCCGACATCACGGGCGTCGCGTGGGGCGTCCCGACGTTCAGCCCGCAGTCGGTGGTCGTCGGCGACGGGGACGACACCCTCGTCACCGTGACGAACACGGCGAACCAGGCGGCAGGCGGGTTCTCGCTGGTCAAGCGGGTGACCGGCGAGGCGTCCGCCGCCGTCCCCGCGACCACGGAGTTCGTCGTGGCCTACGCGTACGACTCGCCCGCCGGGACAGTCTCCGGGACGCTGACCGTCCGCGCCGACGGGGTCCCGGTCGAGGGGCCGCAGGAGCTCCCGGTCGGGACCGTCGTCCGGCTCACCGAGACGGAGCTGCCCGAGATCGGTGGGGTCGACTGGGGCGCGCCGGCGTTCACCGTGGACGGCACGGCGGTCACCGAGGTGACGGTGGGTGACGGCACGGTGGTCGTGACGCTCACGAACACGGCGGGGGAGCAGGGTCTCGCGGTCACGGGCTCCGACGCGGTGCTCGTGACGACGCTCGCGCTGCTGTTCCTCGGGACCGGCGCCGCGCTCGTCGCGATCCGCGCCCGACGCGGCCGCACCGCCTGACCCTCGGGACGTCGCCCCACCGCGACGCACGACGGGCCGGTCACCCCGCGGGGTGACCGGCCCGTCGTCGTACCGCTTGCGCGAGCGCTGTCCGAGCTCAGTCGTGGCCCGCGAGCGTCGCGAGCGCCTTGGTCCACAGCGCGTGGGCGCGCTCCGCGCGGTCCGCCGTCTCGATGTTGCGCTCGACGACGCGCACGCGCGTCCCGGAGTCGTCCGGCTCGAGCGTGATGGCGATGTCGTGGTAGTTCTCCGGGACGTCGGGCAGGCCCATCGTCGGGGAGAAGTGCGTGAAGTGCAGCAGCCGCGGGCGCTCGACCGCGACGACGGTGCCCCAGTCCGCGAACTCGCGACCCATGTAGTGGCCCTCGAACGTCACGGGGCTGCCGGGCATGAAGTCGGTCTCGACGTTCATGCCGAGCATCCAGCGGGCGCTCGGGTGCATGAGCTCGGCCCACACGACCTGCGGGGGTCGTGCGACGTGGATCTCGGCGGTCGTGCTGTGGTCGGTCAGGGTGGGGTCGCTCATGGGTACCTCGGGGGGCTCGGGGGCTGGCTCCTGGGGCCGACGGTAGACCCTCCGGGCGACACCGGCAGCCGGTAGGTTCGGGCACGTGACCCGACTCGTGCTCGTCCACGGCCGCGACAACCAGGGCCTCGACGCCGACGTCCTCGACCGCACGTGGACCGCCGTGCTGGGCGCGGGCCTCGCGGCGGCCGGGTCGGACCTCGCGCTGCACGACGACGACACGTCGTTCGTTTTCTACGGCGACACCCTCGCGGGGCTCGTCGCGGGCGACGCCGACCCGCCGCCGGTGACCGTGCACGCGCTGGCAGAGCTGCCCGACGCGGAGCTCGCGTTCGTCGCGGCCGTCGCCGAGGAGGTGCTGCGGGGCGCGGGAGCGCGCGTCCCGGCGCGCCCCGAGGGTGCCGGGGCAGGCGGCGGGGCCGATGTCGGGGCATGGCTGAACCTGCTGCTGGCCGCGCTCGACCGGTACGTGCCCGGCCTGAGCGGCGCGGTCGTCGTGCTGCTCGCGCGCGACGTGTGGGCGTACCTGCACGACGACGCCGTGCGCGCGACGATCGACGACGCCGTCGCGGCGGCGATCCCCACGGACGGCCCGGCCGTCGTGGTCGCGCACTCGCTCGGGTCGGTCGTGGCGTACTCGGTGCTGCGCGAGCACCCCGACGCCGCACGGTGGGACGTGCCCCTGCTGCTCACGCTCGGTTCACCGCTCGCGATCCGGGCGATCCGCGACGTCCTCGCGACCCGCGCCGCGCTGCGCGTGCCGGCCCCGGTGCGGCGCTGGGTCGCGGTGCGCGACCGCCGGGACGCGCTCGCGCTCCACGGTCTCGGCCCGGACGCGTTCCCGCTCGACCCGGCGACGCCGGCGATCGAGGACCTCGTCGTCGCGAACGCGGCACCCGGGCACCACGCGGCGGCCGTGCTGCTCGCCGACGGCAGCCCGGCGGGCTACCTCGCGCTCCCGGAGGTCGCGGGCGCGGTCGCGGCCGCGCTGGACGGCTGACGCGACCTGTCAGCGCCAGGGCGCGCCAGGTCGCGACAGGTCGCGACAGGTCGCGACCTCGCGCCGGCAGGCTCAGGACACGCCGTGCAGGCGCGCGTGCAGCGCCCGGATCTCGGGCGCGAGCTCGTACGCCGGGCCGCGGACGGCGACGCCGGGGGCGACGTCGCCGATCGCGAGCGGGCGCACGGGTCCGGGCGCCACGCCCCACTCGTCGAGCCAGCCGACGAGCTGCGTCGTGCTCGACGCGTAGACGATCGGGCCGAGCCCGACCCAGGCGTGGGCCGCGCTGCACATCGCGCAGTGCTCGCCCGACGTGTACACGACCGCGTCGCGACGCTCGCCGGGCGTGAGGTGCTCCGCGGCCCAGCGGGCGATCTCGAACTCCGGGTGCCGGGTCGCGTCGCCGTCCTTCACGCGGTTGCGGTCCTCGAACCGCACGACCCCGTCGCGGTCGACGAGGAGCGAGCCGAACGGCTCGTCGCCGTCGTCGAGCGCCTCGCGCGCGAGCTCGACGCAGCGGCGCAGGTGGAGGAGGTCGTCGGCGGTGGGCAGCGTGTCGGGAGTCATGGCGCCCATCCTCGCCCGGTCAGCCCGCGACCGCGAGGACGCTGCGCACGTCCGCGACGAACGCGTCCACGTCGCCGGGGGTGGTGTCCCACGCGCACATCCACCGGACCTCGACCCGGTCGGGCGACTCGCCCGGACCCCAGTCGTAGAAGCGGTGCCGCTCGCGCAGGCGCTCGACGGCGGCGCGGGGGAGCGTCGCGAAGACCGCGTTGACGAGCGTGGGCTGCGTGAAGGCGAGGCCCGACGTCGGCGCGGAGACGGCGTCGTCGGGGCCGAGCGCGGCGGGGACGACGACGTCCGCGAGCCCGGCGCGCAGGCGCGCCGCCATCGCGTTCGCGTGCCGCGCGTTGCGCAGCCACAGCTCGTCCTCGTCCGCGATCTCGTCGACCTCGGCGACGGCGTCGCCCACCGGCTCGAAGAGCGCGAGGAGCTGCGCGGACACGTAGCGCATCTTCGACGCGAGCTGCATCGTCGCCTTGCGCACGAACTCGACGCCGTCGACGGCCGACGGGTCGAGCACGACGACGGCCTCCCCGAGCGCGAGCCCGTTCTTGGTGCCGCCGAACGACAGCACGTCCACGCCGACGTCCGTGGTCAGCGCGCGCAGCGGGACGTCGAGCGCCGCGGCGGCGTTCGCGAGTCGCGAGCCGTCAAGGTGCACGCGCATGCCGCGGGCGTGCGCGGCGTCGGCCACCGCGCGGATCTCGGCGGGCGTGTAGAGCGTGCCGAGCTCGGTCGACTGCGTGAGCGACACGACGAGCGGCTGCGCGCGGTGCGGGTCGCCGAGGTCGCCCGCGAACCGCTCCACGGCGTCGGGCGTGAGCTTCCCGTCCGGCGCCGGCACGGCGAGCACCTTGATCCCGCCCACCCGCTCGGGTGCGCCGTTCTCGTCCGTGTTGAGGTGCGCGTGCTCGGTCGCGACGACCGCGCCCCAGCGCGGCAGCATCGCCATGAGCGCCACGACGTTGGCGCCCGTGCCCGTGAGCACCGGGTAGGCCGTGGCGTCCGGGCCGAAGCGGGACCGCACGGCGTCCTGGAGGCGCGCGGTCCACGGGTCCTCGCCGTAGGAGATCTCGTGCCCGGCGCTCGCCGCGGCGAGCGCGGCGAGGACGTCGGGGTGGGCGGGGGAGTAGTTGTCCGAGGCGAACGAGGTCACGTGCCCAGCGTAGGGACTGCGCCGGGGCGAGCGAGCGGGCGCGGCCGTGCCTAGCGTCGGAGAGACGCCCGGCCGGGCGCCGCGAGCACGGAGGTGCAGCCATGACCATGAATCCCCACGACCCCGCCGACCCGCACCGACCCGCCGACCCCGGCGGACCGGTCGAGCCGGCGCGACCGGCCGAGCCCACGGTCGAGCCGCCGAAGTCCCCGGGACCGCCCCCGGACCCGTCGGAGCCGCCGCGCGACCCGAGCCACGCGGACCCGGTCCCCGACTCGCCGCCCGACTGGCCGTCGTCGCCGGGCCGACCCGTCGGCCCCGACGAGCCGAGCCACGACGACTGACGACCGGCCGCCGGCTCACAGGAGCCGGCGCGAGCCCGGGTGCGTGACGCGCAGCCAGCGGTAGCCGTAGCCGTCGAGCCGGACCTCGGCGCTCCCGTCGGGGTCCGGCTCGACGTCGTCCGCGTCGAGCAGGTCGACGAGGCGCGCGTCCTCCGGCAGGTCCTCGAGCGCGAGCCGGACCACGACCGGGTCCGGGGACAGGTTGTGGACGGTGACCATGGACGCCTCCTGCCACGTGCTGCGCAGCGCGAGGACCGACGGCTCGGGCTGGTCCAGCACGTCGACGTCGCCCCAGCCGAGCTCGGGGCACTCGCGGTAGCGGTGCGCGAGGAGGCGCACGAAGGTCAGCAGGGAGTCGGGGTCGCGTCGCTGGTCCGCGACGTTGACGTGCTCGGGCGCGTAGCCGTCGCCGGGCACGGGCCCGGAGAGGCGTCGGGCAGGAGCGCGCGAGAACCCGCCGTTGCGTCCGGACGTCCACTGCATCGGGGTCCGCACGGCGAGCCGACCGTCCGCCGCGAGGTTCTCGCCCATGCCGATCTCCTCGCCGTAGTAGAGGACGGGAGTCCCCGGGAGCGCGAAGAGCAGCGAGTACACCATCCGCACGCGGCGCGGGTCGCCGCCCAGCATGGGCGGGAGCCGACGCCGCAGCCCGCGCCCGTAGAGCTGCATGTCCTCCTCGGGCCCGAACGCGGCGAAGACCTCCTGGCGCTCGTCGTCGGACAGCTTGTCGAGCGTGAGCTCGTCGTGGTTGCGCACGAACGTCGCCCACTGCGCGTCGTGCGGGATCGGGGGGCGCGAGGCGAGCGACGCGGCGAGCGGTCCGGCGTCGTGCCGCGCGAGCGACAGGTACAGCGCCTGCATGCCGTTGAAGTCGAACTGGAGCGTCAGCTCCGAGCTCGACGGGCCGGACTCGCTCCCGTCGCCCTCCCCGTCGTCGCCGAAGTAGAGGCGCTGCTCCTCGAACGGCAGGTTGACCTCGCCCATGAGGATCGAGTCGCCCGTGCGGCGCGAGAGGAACGAGCGCAGCGCGCGCAGGAAGTCGTGCGGGTCCTCGATCTCGTCCGACGGGTTCGCCGCCGCGTCCCCGAGGAAGAAGGGGACGGCGTCGACGCGGAACCCCGAGAGCCCGAGCTGGATCCAGTAGCCCATGGTCTTCGCGATCGCGTCGCGGACCTGGGGGTTGGCGGTGTTGAGGTCCGGCATGTGGCGGTAGAAGCGGTGCCGGTACCACTCGCCGGTGCGCTCGTCCCTCGTCCAGATGCTCTCCTCCTGGTCGGGGAAGATCACCTGGTCCTTCGTGGGCGGCGGCTCGTCGGCGCGCCACACGTAGAAGTCGCGGTACGGGTTGTCCGTGCTCGACCGCGAGGCCTTGAACCACGGGTGCCGGTCGGACGTGTGGTTGACCACGAGGTCGGCGATGACGCGGATGCCGCGGTCGTGGGCCGTCCGGATCAGCTCGACGAGATCCCCGACGTCGCCGAGCCGCGGGTCGACCGCGAGGAAGTCGGTGATGTCGTAGCCGTCGTCGCGGTCGGCGGTCGGGTAGAACGGCATGAGCCACAGGCACGTGACCCCGAGGTCGGCGAGGTGGTCGAGGCGCTGCACGAGCCCGGCGAAGTCGCCCACGCCGTCGTCGTCCCAGTCCATGAAGGTCTCGACGTCCAGGCAGTAGATCACCGCGTTCTTCCACCACAGGTCGCCGGTGTCGCTTATCCTCACGACGCACCCCCGTCGGTCGTCGCCGTCCGCAGGAGCGGCAGCAGTGTCTCGCCCGCCGCGTCGAGGAACGCGTCCTGCTGCTGCCCCACGTGGTGCAGGTACACCTCGTCGAACCCGCACGCCACGAGCTCGGCGACGCGGTCCGCGAACCGCTCGGCGTCGTGCTCGACCAGGACCGTCCCGCGCACCTCCTCGGGACGCACGAGGTCCGCGACGGCGTCGAACTGCTCGGGGGTCTCGAGGTGCCAGCTCACGCTCGGGGGCAGCAGGTTCGAGCGCCACTGGTCGTGCGCGACGGCGAACGCGGCTGCGTCGTCGTCGCCCCACGCGACGTGCACCTGGAGGGCGAGCGGGCCGCGCCCGCCCGCGTCGCGGTACTCGCCGACGACGCGGCGCAGCGACTCGACCGGCTGGTTGACCGTCACGAGGCCGTCCGCCCAGTCCGCGTGGCGGCGTGCCGTCGCCGGGGTGACGGCCGGGCCCACGAGGCGCGGGACGACGTCGGGCAGCGACCAGACGCGCGCACGGTCCACGGTGACGTGCCCGCGGTGCGTGACCTCCTCGCCCGCGAGGAGCGCGCGGATCACGTCCACGCACTCGCGCAGGCGGGCGTCCCGGTCGGCCTTGGTGGGCCACGGGTCGCCCGTGACGTGCTCGTTCATCGCCTCGCCCGAGCCGAGCGCGGCCCAGAACCGGCCGGGGAACATCTGGCCGAGCGTCGCGATCGCCTGCGCGACCACCGCGGGGTGGTAGCGCTGGCCGGGCGCCGTGACGACGCCGAACGGCAGGTCGGTGCTGGCGAGCGCGGCGCCGAGCCACGACCAGGAGTGGCCCGACTCGCCCTGCCGCACGCTCCAGGGCGCGAGGTGGTCGGAGCACATCGCGACGTCGAACCCCACCTCCTGGGCGCGACGCGCGGCGGCGAGGAGCGGGCCCGGGGCGATCTGCTCGTGGGACGCGTGAAATCCGAGGGAGACCATGGCGCCCAGTGAACCGAGGCTCCGCGCCACACGCTCGGCGAGACGACCGCGCCGGACGCGCCGGAGGGGGAACGGTGGAGGGAGCGTGGCCGTCCCGCGGCTCCCGCCGCCGGCCGCACCCGCCCCCGTACCCTGCGGGGATGCGCCTGCTGACGTGGACGTTCGCCGCCTACCTCGCCGCCGTCCTCGTCGTGACGCTGTGGCCTTCTCCGCAGTCCACCGACGCGCCGGGCTGGGCGACCGCCACCCTGGACTTCCTCCAGAGCCTCGGGATCCCGATCACCCTGCCGGTGCTCGAGGCGCTCGCGAACGTCGTCATGTTCGGGCCCTTCGGCGTGCTCGGGGTGCCGCTCCTGCGCGGCGCGACCGCACGACGGCGCGGCGCACCGCTGGGCGTGTGGCACGCCGCCGCGGTCGTGACGCTCGCGGGCTGCGCGCTGTCGGTGGCGATCGAGCTGACCCAGAACCTCCTGCCCGGCCGCGTCCCGACCGTCCAGGACGTCGTGCTGAACACGGCGGGGGCGCTCCTGGGCGCGGCGCTGGCAGCCGTGCTCGTGCTCACCGTCGGCGCGCGCCGGCCGGTCACCGGGTGAGCGCGCTGTCCCCGCACAGGTGGACCGGCAGGCCGAGCGCGGCGAAGAACGAGGCCTTGGCCTCGAGCGCGCGGTCGGCGGTCCCGGCGTCCGGCGCGTACGCCACGTTCAGGTGGTTCGCCTTGTGGCGGGCCATGAACTGGTCCCGGCTCACGCCGTGGAGCACGGCGTGCATGATCGGCCACTCCGGGTTCGTCGCCTCCTTGCGGCGACGTGTCTCCTCCTCGGGGAGCGACACCGCCGAGGCGCGCCCGAGGTCGACCTGCAGGACGCCGTCGGCGATGTAGACGCGGGACCAGACGATCTCGCCGGCCCGGGAGACGCCGTTGATCGTGGAGCCGCCCGCCGGGAAGAAGACCGGGTCCTGGCGCCAGCCCTCCGCGCCCGCGTAGCCGCCCTCGAGGTGCGAGGCGGGCACCGAGCCGGAGATCTCGAAGACCCACACGAACTGACCGTCGTACTCCTCGCCCCACCGCACGTCGTGCAGCGTCGTGGCCGGGTCGAGCCCCATCGCCGTCCACAGCCGGTTCGTGACGAGCGCGTCGACGGCGACGCCCTCGTCGGCCTCGTTGAAGTGGGGGAACGCCTGGCCGTCCCACAGGACCCGCTGCCCGTCGCGCGAGCGGACCGGCGGGCGCTGGACGTTGTTGAGCAGCCCTTCCGCGAGGTCCGAGGCGGGGCAGATGTCCTTGAGGCCCTGCTGGTACTGGATGCCGACCGCGTCGAGCCCGAAGTCGTCGGCGATGCGCAGGGCCGCGACGTACATCTTGTGCTGCCAGCGGAGCTGCGTGGGCGTGAGCTCGGTCGCCTCGTCGGTCCCGAGCCGGAAGGTCATCCCCGCGTCCTCGAGCCAGCGCTGGACCTCGTCCGCCTCGTCGTCGGTCACGCGCTGCATCTCCGCCCAGAGCGCCGACTGCGAGAGGCGCTCCTTGTAGATGCCGAGCCCGTTGAGCAGCTCGTCGTCGAAGATCGCGTTGTACATGCCCATGCAGCCCTCGTCGAAGACGCCGATGATCGCCTTCTCCCGCAGGAGCTGCGCCGCGAGGGCCTCGCCGAGCTGCTTCTCCGGGGAGTCCGGGAGCGCGGGGAGCGGGTGGACGTGGGAGTCGTCGTGCTCGATCGTCCCGGTCGTGACCCACGAGCGGATCGCGTCCTGGAACCAGGCGTCGGTCCCGTCGACGGTCCACACGGTCGAGTACGGCGTGCCCATCTTCGTGAGGCCGGCGTTCAGGCCGAGGAGCCCGACGAGCCCTGGCCAGTCGCCCGCGAAGTTGGCGGCGGTGAGGATCGGGCCGCGGTGCGTGCGCAGCCCGGCCAGCACGTGGTGGCTGTACTGCCACACCGCCTCGGCGACGACGAGCGGTGCGTCGGGCGGGATGGTCGCGAACACGTCGAGCCCCATGCGCTGCGAGCTGATGAAGCCGTGCCCGGTCTCGGGGTCGACGTCGTTGGCGCGCACGACCTTCCAGCCGTTCGCTGCGAACGCGTCGGTGAGCACGCGTTCGAGCTCGAGCTGCGTCGGCCAGCCGGCGACGTTCGCGGACTCGCGCAGGTCGCCCGACGCGACGAGGTAGACCGTGCTCTCGGGGGCCCGGACCTCCGGTGCGAGCTCGGGGACGGCGTAGGTGCTGGTCATGCGGGTGCTCCTTCGAGGGTGGCGCGGTCGGTGGAGAGGGTGGCGGGACGCTCGGCGGAGGCGGGAGCCGCGGGGCGGGCCGTCCGGCGGGCGAGCGTGTGCACGACGTCGCGCGTCGCGGGGTACAGGTCGCGGTACAGGCGGTAGAGCTCGTCGTACGCGGCGCGCGTCGCGGGGTCGGGCTCGACGACACGTGCCGGGGGGTTCCACGCGGTGACGTCGAGGAGCCGCCCCTGCTCGTGCACGAGCCCGGCGGCGAGCATCGCGGCGCCGTAGCTCGCGCCGATCGTCCGCGTCGGGACGACCTGGGGGAGTCCGGTCACGTCCGAGACGACCTGCGTCCACAGGTCGCCCCGGGTGCCGCCGCCCACGGCGACGACCCGGGAGATGTCGGCCCCGGCGTCGCGCAGGGTCTCGACGTTGTGCCGCACGCCGAACGCCGTGGCCTCGAGCGCCGCGCGGTAGAGGTCGCCGCGCGTGTGCGAGACGGTGAGGCCGGCGACGACGCCCCGTGCGTCGGGGTCCTGGACCGGGGTCCGCTCGCCCGCGAGGTAGGGGAGCATGAGGAGCCCGCGCGCGCCCGGCCCGGAGGCCGCGGCCTCGGCGAGCAGCTCGGGGTAGCCGGCCCCGGTCAGGTCGCGGAGCCACGACGTGATCGCGCCCGACGTCGCCATGCCCCCGGCCAGGTTGTGGGTCCCCGGGTAGGCGCCGACCGTCCCCCACATCGTCTCGCTGCGCAGGGGCTCGGCGACCGTCGCGACGAGGAACAGGGTCGTGCCGTACATGAGCATGAGGTCGCCGACGTGCGTCGCGTCGACGCTCACGGCCTCCGACCAGGCGTCGATCGTCCCGGTGACGACCGGCGTGCCCGCCGGGACCCCGGCGAGGGGCTCGCGCGTCACGCCCGCGGCCTCGCCCGGCCAGCGCAGCGCGGGGAGCTCCAGCCCCGGGGCGACGAGGTCGGCCCAGTCGTCGATCCACTCGTGCGTGCGCGGGTCGTAGAGGGGCGTCGACTGCGACGCGGAGTGGTGGTCGAGCACGTAGGCGCCGGTGAGCCGGAACGCGAGGTAGGAAGCGGGCATGAACAGCCGCCGGGCGCGGGACCACGCCTCGGCCTCGTGCTCGCGGACCCAGGCGATCTTGGGCCCTGCGGCCTGGGACGAGAGCGCGGAGCCGCATCGCTCGAGGACGGTGGCGCGCCCCAGCGCGGCGTCGAGCTCGGCGATCTGACGGGTCGCGCGCGTGTCGACGCCGTAGAGGATCGCCGGGCGCACCGGCGTCCCGACCTCGTCCGTCAGCAGGACGCACGGACCCATGCCCGACACCCCGACGGCCGCGACCACGAGGTCGGCGGGCACGTCGGAGCCACGGACGGCGCCCGGGGCCAGGTCGGACGTGAGCTCGGTGACGATCGCGACGAGCTCGTCCCACCAGACGGCGGCGTCCATCTCGACGTGTCCGGGCGCCGGCCGGTCCACGGTGTGGGCGCGGGTCGTCGAGCGGAGGATCGCGCCGTCGGGCCCGACGAGCACGCCCTTGGTGCTCGACGTGCCGACGTCGACACCGACGAGGCCCGGGGTCGCGGGAGGTCTGGGCATGCCGACCAGCATGACAGAAATCGATTACAGAAACAACGGCGGCTCCGACCTGCGCCGTTGCTCGGCGATATCTCGCCATGTGAGACAGATTCGAGGGTTGACGCAACTGTGACCTGTGTGTCGGCGCGGTGCCGCGGGGTCCGAGCCCGGCCCGCTCCGCCCCGGGACAACGACGGCCGGACCGGTTGTCACCCGTCCCTGCGGCGCCCGCACCGTCAGTGGGCGCCGCACCGTTCCGCGCCCCGCGAGCGCGCCGTTGTCGGACAACGGACACCCCGCTGTCGGCCCGTGGCTCGTGACCGGCGACAACGCCGGGCGCGCGTGGCGAGGGCCACCGGACAGGCACTGACGACACGCGGCCGGCGCGGCCGCGGAGGAGACGTCGGTGCCGTTGACGACCTCGACCCGGAGACGTTCGATGAGGCCCTCGCATCCAACGACGGAGAGAGGACGGACGCGATGAAGCTTCCCCGAACTGCGCGCCGCGGCATCCAGGCCGGAGTCGCGCTCACGATCGTCACGTCGCTCGCGGCGTGCGCGGGCGGCGCGGATCCTGAGCAGTCGGGCCAGGGGGGCGAGGGCGGGACGACGGTGTCGTTCCGCTCCTGGAGCCCGATCGAGCAGACCACGCGTCAGATGATCGACGCGTTCACCACCGCCAACCCGGACGTCACGATCGACGCCACGATCTTCAACTACCCGGAGTACGTCGTCGACCTGCAGACCCGCGCGAGCTCGGGCACGATGCCCGACCTCGTGGGGCTCCAGCCCGGCGCGCTGACCCAGCAGTACCGGGAGAACCTCATGCCGCTGGAGGACTGCGCGGCCGAGACCTGGGGCGACGACTGGGAGTCGAAGTTCTTCCCCATCGGCCTCGAGCAGGCCCGCATGGGCAACCCCGAGGGCGACGAGCACTACTACGCGCTGCCGCTCCTCGTGCAGACGGTGAACCTCTGGGCCAACTCCGACCTCCTCGACGAGGCCGGCATCGAGCCACCCGCCACGTGGGCAGACCTCGAGAGCGCCGTCGACACCCTCGGCGGCGGCTCGGCGGCGCCGTTCCTGCTGCCCGCGAAGGACTCGTGGCTGCGGAACGTCGTGTTCCTCCAGATCGCCAACAACATCGAGCCCGGGCTCGTCTACCAGGCGGAGTCGGGCGAGGCGTCCTGGACGGACCCGGCCGTCGTCGAGGCGTTCACGTACTGGCAGAAGCTGTTCACGGACGGGATCGCCCAGCAGGGCGCCCTGGCGCTCGACGCCTACCCGAACGGCGTCAACCAGTTCGAGGCCGGGAACGCCGCGATGATCCCGCTCGGCGCGTGGTGGATCCAGCAGTCCGACCCCTCGCGCTCGGACATCCCGCCGCTGTCGCAGGGCATGGAGGGCTACGAGCCCTTCCTCTTCCCGACGATCCCGGGCGGGGCTCCGGAGCCGCAGCTCGTCGGCGGCATCGACGTCGCGCTCGGCATCTCGAAGGACGCGAAGAACCCCGACCTCGCGTGCCAGGTCCTCACGGACTGGATCGCGGGCGACGGCGCCCAGGTGCTCATCAACACCTTCAACGACCTGCCCGCCGTGCAGGGCCTCGACCCCGAGGAGTTCACGAGCGACAAGCAGCAGGCGATGTGGAAGACGTTCACCGAGGACTGGATGCCCGAGGTGCAGTACTCGCGCTACTTCGAGTCGCCGGACATCGACACGGCCGTCGCCGACGCGCTGTCCGCGGTCGCCGCGGGCCAGTCGACGCCGGAGGAGGCCGCGGCCTCGGTCCAGGCGGTCCAGGACGGGCTGGGCTGACGATGGCAGCCCTCGTCTCCGGGCGACCCGCGGCGGCGACGCCGCGGGTCGCCGGGTCGCGCGCGACGACGCCGACGGGACGCAGCACGCGTCGCCGCCAGCAGCTCGTCGCGCTCGGCTTCATCGCCCCCGCGCTCCTGCTCTTCGCCGTGTTCGTCGTGTACCCGATCGTGTTCAACGTCCAGGCGAGCACGCTCGACTGGGACGGCGTCAACGCCGGGACGCCCGCGGGCGTCCAGAACTACGCCGACCTCGCCCAGGACCCGGTCTTCCACATCACGCTGCGCAACTCGCTGCTGTGGATCCTCCTGACGATCGTGCCGCAGGCCGTCATCGGCTTCACGCTCGCGTGGCTCCTCAACACCCGGCTGCGCGGGCGGACGGTCTACCGGGCGATCTTCTTCCTGCCGGCCGTCCTCTCGCCCGTCGTCGTGGGCATCGTGTGGCAGCGCCTGCTCGACCCGTTCAACGGCGTGCTCGCGCAGCTCGGTCGGGCCACCGGCCTCGAGGTCCTCACGCGCCCCTACCTGTCCGACCCGTCGACCGCGATCGTCACCGTGATCGTCGTCAACGTGTGGATGTGGTCGGGCTTCTCGATGCTCTTCTACCTCGCCGGGCTCCAGCTCCTCGACCACTCGGTCCTCGAGGCGGCGCGCATCGACGGCGCCAGCGGCTGGTCGCTGGTCCGGCGGATCGTCCTGCCGCTCCTCAAGCCCACCCACCTGTCGCTGGTCCTGCTCGGGATCATCGGCTCGCTCAAGACCTTCGAGCTCGTCTGGGTGCTCACCGAGGGCGGGCCCAACCACGCGTCGGAGCTCATGCCGACGTACATGTTCAAGGAAGCCTTCCAGCTCCAGTCGTTCGGCTACGGCGCGACGATCTCGGTCGTCCTGCTCGTCCTCGCGATCGGCTCGTCCGTCGCGATGCTGCGCACGTTCGGCGCGGGGTTCATCACGGGGGAGAAGTCATGACGGCACTCAGCTCCGGCACCGCCCGCGCGGGGCGCGCGCCCGACGAGGACGCCGCGCCCGGCGGCGCCCCCGCAGCGGCGCGCCGCCGCCGCGGCCACGGGCGCAGCAAGGACGTGGACGCGCCGCCGCGATGGTCGCACTGGCTGCTCGGGCCGCTCGCGGTGCTGTGGATGATCCCCGTGGTCATGGTCCTCGGGATCTCCCTCCTGCCGACGTCCAACCCCTCGACGACGGCGCTCGGGCTGTTCCCCGAGGAGCCCACGCTGCGCAACTACCTGACGATCTTCGAGACCAACCCGATCCTCCGGCACCTGCTGAACAGCCTGCTCGTGTCGGTCCCGTCGATCCTGCTCGTGGTCCTCCTCGGCTCCATGACGGCGTTCGCGCTCGCCCGCCTGCGGGTGCCGTTCCGCGGCGTCGTGTTCGTGGGGCTGCTGCTCGCGCTCGTCCTGCCCATGGCGAGCATCGTCGTGGCGGTCTTCAAGATCCTCCAGGCGATCGGCCTCTACGACTCGCTCCTCGGCCTCGTGCTCGCCTATACCGCGCTCGGGCTCCCGTTCGCCGTGATCATGATCCGCACCACCTACCTCGCGATCCCCGACGAGACGTACGAGGCCGCGCTCGTCGACGGAGCCTCCGCCTGGACCATCTTCTGGCGCATCTACTTCCCGCTCGGCAAGGCCGCGGCGGCCGTGGTCGTCATCTGGCAGCTCATGATGACGTGGAACGACTTCCTCCTCCCGCTCGTGGCGATCAGCGACAACGACCTCAAGCCGCTGACGCTCGTCCCCCTCGCGTACCGCGGGATCTACCTGAGCCAGCCGGGCGCGCTGTTCGCGGTGCTCGTGCTCATCTCGGTGCCGATCGTCGTCGTCTACCTGTTCATCCAGCGGTACCTGGTGAACGGGCTCGCGGGGTCGGTCAAGTGAGCTACCTCGGCATCGACCTCGGGACCACCGGCACGCGCGTCGGTGTCTACGACGAGGGCGGCAACGAGCTCGTCGCGCGCTCGCGCCGCACCACGGTCGTGCGACCCGCACCCGGTCGCGCGCACGTCGACGCGGAGGCCGTCCTGGACGGCGTCGAGGCGCTCGTGCGCGACGTCGTCGGCGAGCCCGCGGTCCGCGCGGACCCCGTCGAGGCGCTGTCCTTCTCCACGCTGGGCGAGGCCGTCGTGCCCGTCGACCGCGCGGGCCGTGCGCTCGGTCCGGCACCGCTGAGCATGGACGGGCGCGGCGCGGCCTCCGCGGCACGGCTCCGGGACGCGCTCGGCGACGACGTCGCCCAGGAGATCACCGGTCAGCCGCTGCACCCCATGTTCTCCGTGCACAAGGTCCGGGACCTCCTGCCCGACGCCGCGCTGCCCGCGGCGGTCCGCACGATGGACGACTTCGTCGCGACCCGCCTGGGGGCGGCGCCCGCCGTCGACCTCACGATGGCGGCCCGCACCGGCGCGTTCGACGTGCGCTCGCGCACCTGGTCGGCCGTGGTCCTCGACGCGCTCGACGTCCCGGGGCACCTCTTCTCCCCGGCGGTGGCCGCGGGCGAGGTGGTCGGCACCGTCTCCGCGGACGCCGCCGAGCGCACCGGCCTGCGACCGGGCACGCCGGTCGTGGCCGGCGTCCACGACCAGGCCGCGGCCTTCCTCGGCGGCGGGGGGCGCCCCGGGCACCGGGCCGTGTTCTCGTTCGGGTCGAGCGACTGCCTCACGGTCGGGACGCGGGCGCGTCCCGGCGGCCTCGACGGCACCGGGCTCGCGACCTACCCCGTCGGCGACGACCTGTGGGTCACGCTCGCGGGGACCGCCGCCGGCGGGTTCGCGCTCGACTGGTTCTCGACCATCGTCCACCACGACCGGATCGACCCCTGGGCGTCGCTCTACGAGGTCGGCGCGGTGGACCCGCCCCCGCTCCTCGTCGCCCCGTACCTCGCGGGCTCTGGCACGCTCGACAACGACCCGTCGGCGCGCGGCGCGCTCCTCGGGCTGACGCTCGAGACGACGACCGCCCAGATCGCGCGCGCGTTCGTCGAGGCGTCCGGGTTCGAGCTCGCGAAGATCCGGGCCGCGCTCGCGGAGCGCGGCGTCCCCCCGGTCGAGGTGCACGCCGTCGGCGGCGGCTCGGCCAACCTCGCCGCGCTCCAGGCGCGCTCCGACGCCGCGGGCGTCCCGCTGCGCGCCGTCGTGCGCGAGGCCGCGGGACGGGGCGCCGCGCTGCTCGCGGCCCTCGGGGTCGGCACGTTCCGGAGCGTGCTCGACCTCCCTGCACCACCCGTCGTCCACGAGGCGAGCCCGGACCCGCGCCACGCGGCGTGGTACGCGCGGCAGCGCGCGACGTTCGACTCGCTCCACCGCCTCCTCACCCCCGTCAGCACGTCCCTCGCCGTCGAGCACCTCGACGGCACCGCACTCAAGGAGATCGCATGACCACGCTGGACACGTTCGACCTGCAGGCCGCGCGCGAGGACGTCCTCGCGTACTGCCTGGAGTCCGTGAAGCTCGGGCTCAACTTCAACACGCAGGGGAACATCAGCCTCCGCATCCCCGGCACGTCGACGTTCCTCATCACCCCGACGGACCTCGAGTACGACCGCATGACGCCCGACGACCTGGTCGTGGTCGACGAGGACGCGAACGTCGTCGAGGGCCACCTCCTGCCGTCCTCCGAGGTGACGGTCCACCTCGCCGTGTACGCCGCCCGCCCCGACGTGCAGGCGATCGTCCACACCGAGCCGACGTACGCGAACGTGTTCGGCGTGCTCGGGGAGCCGATCCGCGGCGCGCTCGTCAACATGGTCATCTACACCAAGGGCGACGTGCCGATCATGCCGTTCGCGCTGAGCAACTCGACCGAGTTCGGCCGCGACATGGCGCGCTACCTCGAGGACCGCAACGCCGTCGTGTGGGCCAACCACGGCCTGCTCACGGTCGGACCGAACCTGCGCGACGCGTTCAAGACGAGCGTCGCGGTGGAGAGCGCGGCGAAGGTGCTCTCCGCGGCGCGGGCCGTCACGGACGAGCCGATCGTGCTCGACTACGCGTCGCTGGGCATCACGCACACGCTCTGACCCGTGCCCGGCGTGCATCGTCCCCGCGGGGCCGGCCCGGCGGCCCGCCGCCGCCGGCTACCCGAGGACGTTGCGCGCCGGGTCGATCGGCACGCAGCCGCACGTCGTGCCGTAGGCGATGTCGTAGTCCATGTCGAGCAGGCGCGGCGGCAGCGCCGGGTTGTTCATGCGCTCCGTGAGGAGCTGGACGGTCCGCGCGGCGAGCGTCGCCGCCGGGGCGACGGCGTTCGTCGGCACCAGGCCCGTCGTCCCGACGCCGGGCACGTTGTCGAACGTCGTGAGCACGACGTCGGACGGCACCTTGAGCCCGAGGCGCTGCGCCGCGGTGAGCACGCCCCAGAACATGAGGCTGTTCGTCGCGAGCACGCCGAACGGCGGCTCGAGCGTCCGGAACAGCGAGTACGCGGCGGTCGCGGCCTCCTCGGACGTCGTGAGCCCGGCGAGGACGTGGTTCTCGGTCCCCGTCCGGCTGACGACGCGCTGGAAGGCCGTGTGCCGGTTGCGCAGGGTGGAGACCGCGAGGTCGCCCGCCACGAGGCACACCCGCTGCACGTGGTGCTGCTCGATCATGTGCAGGGTGAGCTGCTCGGCCGCGTGCCGGGCGTCCGGCAGCACGTGGTCGACCAGACCGCGGACGGAGGGGACCGTGCGGTCCACGACGACGGTCGGGACGGACTGCGCGAACTCCACCAGGCCCGGTGCGCCGGTCGGGAAGATCACGAGGCCGTCGACGTCGAGGCGCCGGAAGGCCGTGAGGATCGACTCCTCGGTGTGCAGGTCGTCGTCCGAGTCGGCGGAGAGCAACGTCGGGCTGACGTTCGCCAGCCGCTCCTGGAGCGCGCGGCTCACCGCGGCGAAGTAGTCGTTGCGCACGTCGGGGAACACCAGCCCGACGACCCCGGTCCGTCACTTGCGCCCTCGCGGGCGGGCCTCGCCCTCCAGCCCCAGCTCGGCGATCGCGTCCTCGACGAGGCGACGGGTGGCCGCGGCGACGTGCGGCTCGTCGTTGACGACCCGCGACACCGTCTTGATGGACACCCCGGCGCGCGCGGCGATGTCGGCCAGCCGCACGGACCGGCCACCCGCTCCCGCGGTCCGGTCGTCGTCCTGCGTCACGTCGCCTCCGCCCGTCGCCCGCACGAACCCGTCGCCGTCCGCCCGGGCGGCACGCTCCCGACGACACGACAGGAAGGTCAGCCATGACCCTCGTCACGAACCGTACCCTGCTCGACGCCGCCGCCCGGGGTGGCTACGGCGTCGGCGCCTTCAACGTCGCCGACCTCGCGATGGCGACCGCGGTGCTCGACGCCGCGCGCGCGACGGCGAGCCCGGTGATCGTGGAGACCCTCGCGGGCTCCCACCCCTACGGCGACGACCGCCTCTGGTGGTCGCTCCTGCACGAGGCGGTCGCCGCGTACCCCGACGTGCCGGTCGCGCTGCACCTCGACCACGGACCGGACGAGGAGACGTGCGCGCGCGCCGTCGCGGCCGGCTTCACGAGCGTGATGATCGACGGCTCGGTCGGTCCGGACGGCCGCCCGGCCGGCTTCGAGGAGAACGTCGCGGTCACGCGCCGCGTCGTCGAGCACGCGCACGCGCACGGCGTGTCCGTCGAGGGGGAGCTCGGGACCATCGGCGGCTCGAAGGACGGCCGCAGCCACGCCGAGATCGTCCTCGCCGACCCGGAGCAGGCCGAGGAGTTCGTGCGCCGCACCGGCGTCGACGCGCTCGCCGTCGCGATCGGGACGTCGCACGGCGCCTACAAGTTCACGAGCCCGCCGGACGGCTCCGTCCTGCACATGGACCTCGTCGAGCGCATCGCGGCGCGGGTGCCCGGCACGCACCTCGTCATGCACGGGTCGTCGGGCCTGCCGGCCGACCTGCGCGCGACGATCAACGCGCACGGCGGCGACCTGCCGGAGTCGTGGGGCGTCCCCGACGCGGAGAAGGCGCGCGCGGCCGGCCTCGGGGTCCGCAAGATCAACCAGGGCATGGACCACTACATGGCGTTCACCGCCGGGGTCCGGGTCGCGCTCGCCCAGTCCCCCGGGGACGTGGACCCCGCGGCCTACCTCGCCGAGGGCCGGCGCTGGGCGCAGCGGCTCCTCGAGGAGCGCATGGCCCTGTTCGGGCAGGCGGGGCGGGCGGCCGACGTCGTGGCCCAGGAGGCCGCGGCGCCGCGCTGAGCCCGGTGCTCACGGCCCGGCGGGCGTCTCCTGCACGACCCGCCGGGCGGGCTCCTCGTCGCCCGCGAGCCGGTCCAGCAGGAGGCGGGCCGCCGTCGTGCCGAGGGCACGGGGGTCCAGGGGCACGAGCGCGACGTCGGACGTGCGCGACGTCGCGAAGGGCAGGTCGCCCACGATCCCGACCCCGAGCGCCGGACCGCTGCCCGGTCCCTGGCCGTCCACCGCGTCCGCCGGGGACGCCGCGGGGCGGCCGTGCGCGTCGGCGAGGGCGCGCAGCACCCCGACGCCCACGAGGTTGTTCGTCGCGACGACCGCGTCCGGCGGGTCGGGCCGGGCCAGCAGGGCGACGGTCGCGTCGTAGCCCCCGTCGACGCGGAAGTTGGCGTGCACGAGGAGGTCGTCCGCCTCGAGGCCCGCGCCGTCGAGCGCCTCCCGCCAGCCGCGTGCGCGGTCGACCGCCGTGCTCGTCGCGACCGGCCCGGTGACGCACGCGATCCGCCGGAACCCGCGCTCGACCAGCGCCTGCGCGGCGCGCCGCCCGAGCGCGACGTTGTCGAAGACCACCTGGTCCACGTCCTGGCCCACGCGGCGGTCGATCACGACGACCGCCCGGCGCCGGGCGCGCAGCGCGGCGATCTCGGGAGACCCGCTCGCGGGTGCGACGACGACGCCCGCCATGTTCTCGTGCTCCGCCACCGCGAGGTAGCGCTCCTCCTTGGCCGGGTCGTCGTCGGTGTTGCAGAGGACGACGGAGTACCCGGCCTCCTGCGCGACGTCCTCGACGCCCCGAGCGACGGCCGTGAAGAACGGGTTCTCGACGTCGGGCAGGACGAGCGCGACGACGTCGCTGGAGCGGCGGCGGAGCGAGCGCGCGGTGCGGTCGGGCACGTACCCGAGGTCCTCGACCGCGGCGCGGACGGCGGCCGCGAGCTCGGGTCGCACGGTCTTGCCGTTGAGGACCCGGGAGACCGTGGCCGTGGACACGCCGGCGTGCCGGGCGACGTCGACGATGCGGGTCATGCCCGCGAGCGTAGCCGGACGCCCGGGTCCCACCCGCGCGCCTGCGGCACAATGGTCCGGTCATGGGGCCGGTCGCCGGCCCCGTCGGGCGTGGGGACGAAGGGGCGAGGGTGTCGGTCGACACGGTGCGTGCGGGGTCGCTGGGGGATCGTCTCGCCCACGTCCTGAGGGTCGCGATCGTCCGGGGGGAGCTGGCGCCGGGCGAACGCCTCGTCGAGGAGGGCGTGGCGCGGCAGTACGACGTCTCGCGCGGGCCCGTGCGCGACGCGCTGCGCGTGCTCGCGGCCGAGCACCTCGTCGAGTCCGAGCGTCGGGGCTACGTGGTGCGCGGCGTGAGCGCCGACGACGTCGACGAGCTCTACGACGTGCGCAGCGCGCTCGAGGCGGTCGCCGTACGCGCCGCGGCGGAGCATGCCGACGAGGTCGACTGGAGCGCCAGCGAGGCGGCGCTCGCGGGCATGCGCGAGGCCGCCGACGCGGGGGACTGGTACACGTACGCCGCCCACGACCTCGCGTTCCACTCGACGCTCTACGCGGCAGTCCCCAACCGTCGGCTGCGGACCCTCTGGGCGCAGATCGAGCCGACGTTCGCGGTGATGCTCCAGGAGACCAACAAGCAGGACGTCGACCTGCACCCGTCCTGCGCCGACCACGAGCGCCTGCTCGACGCGATCCGTGAGCCTCGTCTCGACGAGGCTCTCGCCTACCTCCACGAGCACCTTGCCGGCTCCCGCCGCCGGATGAAGGACGCGCTGCACCAGCCGCGCCGCTGAGCGCCCCCGCACGCCCCACCACCGCCCCGGTCTGCCCCCGTGCAGGTCGGGGCTTTCTTCTGCCCTTCCGCGTGCGCGGCGCGAGGGGCCCGTCGCCTCGTCGCCACGACAGGCGCTAGGTGTTGACGGTTGACTGTTAACAGTAAACAGTGCCATCCTGACGGCGGCGCGAGGCAGCGCCCCGCGCAGCGACGCGAGACACCGACGAAGGAGACGTGCCCATGACCACGGCACCGGAGATCATCACCCCGCCCGTCACGACGTACGACGCCTCGGGCGCTCTCGACCTCGGTGCGCTGCGCGTCCTGCTCGCGCACGTCGAGCCGGAGGTCGACGGGGTCTTCGCCGTCGGCACCACGGGAGAGTTCCCCGCCCTCGACGCGTCGGAGCGCGGCGAGCTCGTCCGCACGAGCGTGGAGGTCTTCGGCCCCGAGCGGACCGTCGCGCACGTCGGCGCCGCGTCGGTGCGCGAGGCGCTCGGGCACCTGCGGGTCGCCGAGGAGGCGGGCGTGCGCCGCTTCGCGGCGATCACCCCGTACTACCTCACCGCGAGCGACGAGGGCGTGGTCCGCTACTACGCCGAGCTCCGCGCGGCGACGCAGGGCGAGCTCTACGCCTACGTCTTCCCCGACGTCGCGTGCTCGGACGTCGCGCCCGCGCTGCTCGCGCGCCTCGCCGGCCTCGGCCTCGACGGGGTGAAGACCTCGGGTGCCGCGTCCGCGCGCGTCGACGAGTACCGCGCGGCCGCTCCGGGCCTCGCCCTGTGGTCCGGGAACGACGCGGACCTGCCCCACGTGGTCGCTGCCGGCGGGCGCGGGACCGTGTCCGGGGTCTCCGGCGTCGCCCCCCGGGCCTTCGCGGACCTGCGCGCAGCCCTCGTGGCGGACGACGCGGCCGCCGTCGTGCAGGCGCAGGCCGTCGTGCAGCGTCTCGTCTCCGCGCTGGGCCCGAGCATCGCGCGCCTCAAGTACGGGCTCGACGTCCAGGGTCTCCCCGGAGGAGCCACCCGTATGCCGATCGACCCGCCGTCCGACGCCGTGAAGGCGGAGATCCGCGCGGCGCTCGCCGCCGCCGGGCACGACCTCGCCGCCGCCTGACACCCGCCTCGAACCGCTCGACCCGCGGCACCCCGGACGGGTGCCGCGGGAGGGGCCCGGGCCCTCGCCGCTGAGACCCGGAGCCCCCACACTGAGATCAGCGGAACCCCGCACCGAAGGAACAACGATGTCCGTCACCGCACCCGCGGCCCCGCTCACGAGCAGGCGGTACGCCTGGAAGGTCACGCTCTCGAGCTTCGTCGGCAACACGCTCGAGTACTACGACTTCCTCGTCTACGGCACCGCCGCCGCGATCGTCTTCCCTGCCGTCTTCTTCCCCTCCGAGAACTCGTTCGTCGCGACGCTCTCGTCGCTCGGGACGTTCGCCGTCGGGTTCCTGGCGCGCCCGCTGGGCGGCATGTTCTTCGGCCGCCGCGGCGACAAGCAGGGGCGCAAGTCCACGCTCGTCCTCACGCTCGCGATCATGGGGACCGGGACCCTGCTCATCGGCTTCCTCCCGTCCTACGACTCGATCGGCCTCCTCGCGCCGGCGCTGCTCGTCGTGCTCCGGCTCGTCCAGGGCTTCGCCGTCGGCGGCGAGTGGGGCGGGTCGATGATCATCGTGCTCGAGTCCACGAACCCGCGGCACCGCGGCTTCTACACGTCGTGGCCCAACACCGGCGGCTTCTCCGCGCAGATCCTCATCACCCTCGTGTTCGCCTGGGTGTACACGCTCGACGACGCCCAGCTCCAGTCGTGGGGCTGGCGCGTGCCGTTCTGGCTCTCCGCCGTCGTGCTGGCCGTCGGCCTGTGGATGCGCCGCTCGCTCGAGGAGACGCCGGTCTTCACCGACGCCGTCGCCGGGCTCGAGAAGGAGGGCCGCAACCGCTCGCTCACCGTCGAGAACCTCGAGGCCAGCCAGGCCGCCATCCGTGAGCGCCAGGAGCGCGACGCCGCCGCGGCCGCGGAGCCCGCGTCGCAGGCGCCCACCCGCGGGCCGCTCGCGAGCGTCTTCCTCGAGGACTGGCGCAACCTGCTGCGCATCGTCGGGCTGCGCTTCGCCGAGGCCCTGCCGTACTTCCTGCTCACGGTCTTCGTGCTCAGCTACGGCCCGCAGCACCTCGGCCTCGAGAAGGAGAGCCTCAACACCGCGATCCTCATCATGGCGGTCCTCGCGTTCCCCGCGCACGGGATCTTCTCGTGGATCTCCGACAAGATCGGCCGGCGACCCGTCTACTTCTTCGGGGCCCTCGTCGTGTTCGTCATGGCCTTCCCGTTCTTCGGGCTGCTCAACACGGGCAGCTTCGTGCTCATCGTGCTCGGGTACGTGCTCATGCTGAACCTCGGGCACAACGCCATCAACTCGATCCAGCCGGCGTTCTTCGCCGAGCTCTTCCCGGCGGACCGCCGCTACTCCGGCGCGGCCACCGGGCGCGAGATCGCGTCGATCGTCGCGGGCGGCCTGACGCCGTTCATCGCGACCGCGCTCGCGGGCGAGGACGGGTCGCGGTGGCAGCTCGTCGCGCTGTACGTCATGGTCGGCGCGCTCATCACGATGCTCACCGTGTGGAAGACGCCGGAGACCTTCCGGCGCGACCTCAACGTCGTCGGCGAGACCGTCCGGTGACGACGCCCGTGGAGCGCCTGCTCGTGTCGGGCGACGGCGAGGCGTGGGCCCAGTGCCACGCGTCCACCGTCGCCCGCACGGGCGGGCGCACGCTCGTGGCATGGTTCGCCGGCACCCGGGAGGGCACGCCGGACAACGCGATCTGGCTCGTCGCCGAGGAGGACGGCGTCTGGAGCGAGCCCCAGGTCGTGCTCGGCGAGGACGACGACGTCGCGTGGTGGAACCCCGTGCTCGCCGTCGCGCCCGACGGGCGGCTGTGGCTGTTCGCGCACCGCGGCGCCCGGATCTCGCGCTGGGTCACGTGGTATCGCACCTCGACGGACCACGGCCGGACCTGGACGGAGCCCCGCGAGCTCGTCCCCGGCGACGCGAGCGGGGGTCGCGGTCCGGTGAAGAACCCCCCGGTGGTGACGCCGGAGGGTGCGTGGCTCGCGCCGTCGTCGGTCGAGAGCGGTGGTGCCGAGCCCGTGTGGGCGGCGCGCTTCGACCGTTCCGAGGACGCCGGGGCGACCTGGGCGCTCGCGAACGTCCCCCTCGACCGGTCGCACGTACGGGGCGCGGGGATCATCCAGCCGGCGCTCTGGACGGGGGACGACGAGCTGGTCGCGCTGTGCCGGTCGAGCGAGGGCGTCGTGTACCGCACGACGTCGGACGACGACGGGCGCTCATGGTCGCCCGCGGTGCCCACCCGGCTCCCCAACAACAACTCCGGGCTCACGGTCCTCCGGCTCCCGAGCGGGCGTGTCGTGCTCGTCCACAACCCCGTGGGGGAGGACTGGGGCGCACGGTGCCCGCTGAGCCTCTCCGTCTCCGACGACGACGGGGTCACCTGGCGCCCGGCCGTCGAGGTCGAGGACGGTGTCGTGCCGCCCGCGAGCATCGCCGGCGTCGGGCTGCCGACCGTCGCGGAAGAGGGCGCTCCGAGCGGCTTCGCCGCCGGCGACACGGGGATCGTCACGGACGGCCGAGGGGAGTACTCCTACCCGTCCGCGACGCTCGACGACGACGGGTCCGTGCTCGTCGGCTACACCTGGCAGCGGCGCGGCATCGTCCTCGCGCGCGTGCCGGTGGACCTGCTCGACCGGGCTCCGGCGCAGGGGCGCAAGGACGGCGGCGCACCTGCCGCTCCTGCGGGCCGATGAGGATCGCCCGCCTCCGCACACCGCACGGACCGCGCGCGGCGGTGCTGGACGGCGACTCCTGGGACGTGCTCGTGGCCGACGTCCCCGAGCCCGCGACCGGTCGCGACGGTCGACCCGTCCTGCCGGCGTCGAGCGGAGCCCGGTTCGCGGCCGACGACCCTGCGGTCGCCGCCGCGCTCCTCGCGCCGTGCCGCCCCCGGGTCGTGGTCGGCATGGCGCACAACAGCGGGCCCGAGGGGCGGGCGCTGCCGCCGCAGGCGTTCCTGAAGTCGGCGCGCACCGTCGTCGGCCCCGGGACGGTCGTGCGCCACGACCGCACGCTGGGCGCCCTCGTGGCGGAGGCAGAGGCGGCGGTCGTCGTCGGGCGGCCGTGCCGGGACCTGCGCCCCCACGACGTGCCGGGCGTGTTGCTCGGGTGCACCGTCGCGGACGACCTCACGGCCGACGACCAGGTGGCCCTCGACGCGATGATGACGCGGTCGAAGAACGGCAGCGGCTTCACCCCGCTCGGGCCGTGGGTCGACACGGACGTGCGGCTCGACGACGCCGAGCTGGTCGTCGAGGTCGACGGCGTCGAGCGCGCACGCTCCACGACCGCGGGGCTCGCCTACGGCGTCGTCGAGCAGCTCGTCTTCCTCACGCGCCATCTTGAGCTCGGCCCCGGGGACGTCGTCCTCACCGGTGCCCACCGGTCGGCCGTGCCCCTCGGCGAGCGTCCCGCGGGCGGTATCGAGGTCGCCCTGAGCGTCGGTGGCGTGGGGACGCTGCGCCACCGCGTGGCCTGAGGCTCAGGCGGGCTCGGTCCCGACCGTCCCGTCGACGTAGTACCAGCGGTCTCCCTCCCGGACGAACCGGCTGACCTCGTGGAGCCGACCTCGGTCGGTGCGGTCCGCGCGCGACCGGTGGTGCGCGACGAACTCGACGACCCCCGTGGTGTCGAACGGGCCACCCGCCTCCGTGCGCAGCACGTCGAGGCGGCGCCACACGACGTCGTCGTCCAGGTCGAGATCGGTCGGCCGCGTGGACGGGTGCCAGGTCGCGCGCAGGTAGCCGGCGTCGCCGACGGCGAACGCGGCGTAGCGCGAGCGCATGAGCGCCTCGGCGGTCGGAGCGTACGGTCCCGGGGCGGTGCCGTCCGGCGCGGGGCGCAGCCCCGCGTGGTAGCGGCCGCAGCACGCCCCGTAGGCGTCGCCGGACAGGCAGGGGCACCGCGCGTCGTCCGTGATCGGGTGGGCGGTCATGCCGCCGAACCTACCGGGGTCTCGCGCGCGCTCGGGCACGCGCGACGACGCCCGCCCACCGGGTGGTGAGCGGGCGCCGTCGTGATGAACCTCAGCCGGGCGCGGGGCCCGGGCGGTCCGGTGCCGAGGTCGGCGTCAGTCCTGCGCGGCCCACGGGCCCCAGCGGTCGCCGGGCTCCTGGTTCCGCGTCCACCACTTCGCGGTGTACGTCGTCCCCTCGTGGGTCACGGTGTCGCCCTTGACGTAGACGCGGCTCGGCTTCCACGCGCCGACCCCGTCCGCGTCGACCCCGGCGATCTCCTCCCACGGGCCCCACGCGTCGGCGCCGGGCACCTGGCCCTTGGTCCACCACTGCGCGCGCCACACGGCGCCCCCGTAGGTGACCGTGGTGCCGCCCGCGTAGGCGGTGGTCTTCGACCAGGCCGGCGGTTCGGTGTACGTCGGCTGGGCCTGCGGGTTGAACTCGTCCGTCACGACCGTCTTCGCCGCGTTGGTCAGCGGGTCGTCGAGCAGGAGCACGTCGAGGCCCTGCTGGATGTCGTTCGAGATGATCGCGCCGTTGTACCAGTACGCCGACCACGAGCCGCCGAGGATCAGGCGCTCCGAGGACAGCGGCCCGCGGTCGAACCACGCGATCTCGACCGGGTTCGCCGAGTCCGTGAAGTCCCACACCGAGATGCCGCCCTGGTACCAGGCCTGGACCATGATGTCGCGGCCCGGGACGGGGATGAGCGAGCCGTTGTGCGCCACGCAGTTCTCCGTCGCGGCCTGCTCGCGCTCGATCTTGTAGTAGCTCTTGAACACGAGCTCGCCGCCCACGATGTCGTAGATGGCGTCCGCGCCCTTCTCCGGCCCGACCGTCGGGTTGCACGTGGGCGCGCCACCGCCCCCGAGCTCGTCCGTGAAGACGACCTTGGTGCCGGCGTTGTTGAACGTCGCCGAGTGCCAGAAGGCGAAGTTCGTCGTGTCACGGACCACCTCGGTGACCACCGGGTGCGCACGGTCGGAGATGTCCATGAGGATGCCGTCGCCCATGCACGCGCCCGCCGCGAGGTCCTTCGACGGGTAGGTCGTGATGTCGTGGCAGCCCGACGTCGTGCTCGAGCCGTTGCCGCCCGGGTTGCCGCCGGGGTTCTCGCCCTCGTCGGGGAAGAGGACCGGGGTCGAGACGAGCTCGGCCGCGGCCGGGTCGTCGAGCGGGATCTGCACGACCGAGATGAGGTCGTGCGGCGGCTGGCAGTCGGGGAACGCCGCGTTGGGGCTGTACGACGAGACGTAGACGAACAGCTCCTTCCCGTCCTTCGACGGCGCGAGGGAGTGCGTGTGCGAGCCGCACTGCGTCTCGACCGACGACACGTACTCGGGCGACGTCGGGTCGGAGATGTCGAAGACCTTGATGCCCTCCCACGAGTCCTTGATCGTGGCACTCTGGGCGACGTTCTGGCACGAGTCGTTGCTGCGCGAGGAGTCGGTGCTGAGGACGAGGAGGTCCCCGTAGACCGAGATGTCGTTCTGCGACCCGGGGCAGACGACCTGCGCGACCTGCTGCGGGGCCGTCGGGTTCGCGACGTCGTACACCGTGAACCCGCCGTAGTTGCCGGCGAACGCGTAGCGGCCCTGGAACGCGAGGTCGCTGCTGTACTGGCCCTCGGGCGCGAACTCGCCGTTCTTCGGGATGTTCGCGACGTGGGTCAGGTTGGGGCTGCCGGCGACCTCTCCGGGTGCCAGGACGTCGGTGGCCTGGGCGAGCGGGGCGAGGCGCTGGGCGGGTAGGTCCGCGAGCGAGCCGGCGGCCTGCTCGGTGAGCGCGGCCACCGCCTCGGGAGAGCCGTCGGACGGTTCGGCGGACGCCGACGAGGCCACGGCGAGCGAGGAGACGGCGAGCGTGGCCGCCATGGACGAGGCGAGCAGGACCCGGCTTCTTTGCCGGCGCGTCTTGTTCGTCGTTCGATGCACGAGCGAAACACCTCCTTGGTAGTGTTCTGCGAATTCTGTCCGGCAGGTGTGATCTGGACCACCCCAAGCGCGCGCATCGCGGCGACTTTTTACACGGAGGGAACAGGGCGGGTGCAGAGTTTTCCCAGCGGTAACGCGGCCCCGACCGTCGGCGCACGCGCCCTGACCTGCGCCGTCGTCGTGCTCGGGGTCGCGGTCGGCGCCGCGGCGTGCACGCCGGACCCGGAGCCGACCTCGACGCCGTCGAGCGTCGTCGTGCAGCCCGGCCGGCCGGGCGAGGAGGCGACGACGGTCGCGCCCGAGGACTACGACGCCGCGCCCGGGGAGGACTCCTGGAACCAGGCGGACGCCGCGTTCGTGACCGGGATGATCGAGCACCACCTCCAGGCGCTGGAGATCGCGGCGCTCGCGCCGGACCGCGCCGGGTCCGACGCCGTCCGGTCGTTCGCGGAGCGCGTCACCGCCGCGCAGGGCCCCGAGGTCCACGCGCTCGCCTCGTGGCTCCAGGCCCGTGACCTGGCCGTCCCGGAGGGGGCGGAGGGCGACGGCGGCACGGGCCCCCGCGCGCCCGACGGATCGGGGCACGAGCACGGTGACGGGGCGTCCGGGATGCTCACGGACGAGCAGCTCGCCGCGATCGAGGGTGCGAGCGGCGCGGAGTTCGACCGCCTCTTCCTCGAGGGGATGATCCAGCACCACCAGGGGGCGCTCGACATGGTCGAGGTCGTGCTCGTCGAGGGCCAGGACCTCTTCGCGAACGAGATCGCGGCCGAGACCGCCGCCGGCCAGGGCGGCGAGATCGACCGCATGCGCGACCTCCTCGCCACCCTCTGACGCACCGAGCCAGAGCCGAGGCCCGCGAGGTAGAGCCGTGGTCGCGCGAGGTAGAGCCGTGGTCCGTGCGCCGGTTCTCTTGCCGGGGTGTGCGCGACCGTGGCCCGCCCCGACGTCGGGACGAGCCACGGTCGCCTGCCCGCGACAGGCAAGGTCAGCAGTAGAGGTTCGCGCCCGTCGTCGTGCCGAGGATCTGCGCGAAGCGCTGGAACGCGGTGACGCGCGACTGGACCTGTGCCGGGTTGCCGCCGTTGCACTCGATCGAGCCGTTGATCGAGCGGATCGACTCGCCGAAGCCGGCGCCGGAGACGATCGCCTGGTGCCCGGACATCGAGCCCGCGCCGGACTGCGTGTTCCAGAACCAGAGTCCGGTCTTCCACGCGACCGCCGAGTTCTGCTCCACGAGGTACGGGTTGTTGAGCAGGTCGATGCCGAGCGCGTCGCCCGCGGCCTTGTAGTTGTAGTTCCAGCTCAGCTGGACCGGACCCTTGCCGTAGTACGCGCTCTGGCCCGCCGGGCAGCCGTAGGGCTGCGAGTAGTCGCAGTAGTGCGGGTAGTTCGCGGTGTTGATCTCCTTGATGTAGACGAGGCCGCCGGTCTCGTGGTTGACGTTCGCGAGGAACGCCGCGGCCTCGCGCTTGGCGACCTCGGTGCCGCCCGTCGTCGCGAAGCCCGGGTAGGCGGACAGCGCGTCGACGAGGCCCTGGTACGTGTAGAACGCGTTCCGGTTCGGGAACATCTGGTTGAACTGCGCCTCGGAGACGACGAAGCCGCTCGGGTTCCCGGGGTTCCCGGGGTTGCCCGGGTCGGTCCCGCCGCCGCAGGCGCCCTGGGTGCGCCAGACGCCCCACTCGCCGGTGGTGCCGGGCGTCTCGCCCTGGGTCCACCAGCCGGCCTTCCAGTTCTGGCCGCCGTGCGAGACGACGGCGCCGCCCAGGTAGACCGTGCCGGAGCTCCACGCGGGGGCGCAGGTCGCGGCGTGCGCCTGCTGCGCCGGGCCGGCGACGGCCCACGAGAGCGCTCCCACGAGCGTGAGAAGAACGGCGAGGAGCAGGGCGAGGGGTCGGGTCGCGGGCCGCTGGGCGACCGCGGCGGGCGCCGTGGGTGAGGACGACGCCGGAGCTCGGGTGTGCATCGGTGCACCTTTCGTCGGTGGTCGGGTCGGTTCGAGCCTGGCGGCGCCTCGCCGTGGTGGACAACCCCCGTACGCAGAACCCCGTACCCGTGGACGGTGCGTGGCCGAGGTTCTGCCTCGGCGTGGGGCGTGCGGCGGGGTTGACGTCCGGGCGGGCGGGTGCGAGAGTGTGCGCATCCCGGAAACGTTTCCAGGGCTGTCGAGGCCGTCAGTCTGGAAACGTTTCCAAACACGACGGTCCTTCGACGACGAGGTGGACGACAGTGACGTCATCACGCGCCACGCTGATCCAGGTGGCACAGCGGGCCGGGGTCTCCCTGGCCTCGACCTCCCGCGCCCTGCACGGGACGGGCGCGAGCCCGGCGATGGTCGAGCGCGTGCGCGCCGCGGCCACGGAGCTCGGCTACAGCCCGGACGCGATCGGGCGGTCGCTGCGCCTGAAGAAGACGTTCCAGGTCGCGTTCGCCGTCGCCGACATCGGCAACCCCGTGTACGTCGAGATGATGACGGCGATCCACGAGGTCCTCGCGCCGCACGGCTACCGCGTCGTCGTCATGACGACCGGGGACACGACGTCCTCGACCGTCGAGCTCGTGCGCAGCCTGTCGCGCGGCTTCGTCGACGCCATGATCCTCAGCCCGCTGCGCACCGACGACGAGCTCGTCGAGGAGATCCGGCAGGCGCCGGTCCCCGTCGTCGTCATCGGCCGCACCCTCGCCGACCGCGGCATCGACTCCGTCTCCACCGACTCGGCGGGCGGCATCGGCGAGGCCGTGCGCCACCTGCTCGGACTCGGCCGCCGCCGGCTCGCGTTCCTCAACGGCCCGCTCGACACCACGCCCGGTGAGGCGCGCCAGCGCGGCTTCGACGCCGCGACGCGCGCCGACGACTTCACGGGGGAGCGCGCCGACGCCGTCGTCGCGGCGGACTTCACCGTCGCGGCGGGCCTCGCGGCCACGCGCGCGCTCCTCGACGGGTCCGACGACGGCGCCCGCCCGGACGCGATCGTCGCGGCCAACGACCTGCTCGCCATCGGCGCGATCCGGGCCGTGCGCGAGCGCGGGCTGTCGGTCCCCGAGGACGTCGCGGTGACCGGCATGGACGACACCGAGATCGGCCGGGTGTTCCAGCCCAGCCTCACGAGCGTCTCGCTCGGCTCGACCGAGCGCGGGCGGATCGCGGCGGAGCTCGTCGTCGACCTCGTGGACGGCGACGCGCGGGCCGGGCGCCACACCGCGGTCGGTCCGCGCCTCGTCGTGCGCGAGTCGACCGCCGCGCCGGCCGCGACGCCGGAGGCGTCCGGGCAGGACCGGGCGAGCGACGCCGTCGTGCACGGGGCAGCCGCCGACGCCGCGGGAGGGGTGACCCGATGAGCGCTCCGACCCTTGCGGGCGACCCGCACGCCGCGGCCGCCCGCCGACCCGACCGCGGCGCCCCGCGCCGGACGGGCGGCATGGCCCGCGCCAAGCGGCGGGAGGCGATCGCGCTCGTCATGCCGTCGCTCCTGCCGATCCTCGTGCTGAGCGTCGCGCCGCTCGTCATGGGCGTCGCGCTCGCGTTCACGGACGCGCGGCTCGTGCGCCACCCGGACTACCAGTTCGTGGGCGTCGACAACTTCGTGCGCCTCGCGGACAACTCGTTCTTCTGGGACTCGTTCCGCATCGGCATGATCTGGGCCGTCTCGGTGACGCTGCTCCAGCTCGTGGCGGCGATGGGCCTCGCGCTCCTGCTCAACTCCGGGCTCCGGCTCCAGGGGCTGACGCGCGTCCTCGCGCTCATCCCGTGGGCCATGCCGCCGGTCGTCGTGGCGATCATGTGGCAGATGATCTACTCGCCCAACGCCGGGCCGCTCAACGCGTTCCTCGGCGCCCTCGGGCTGCCGGACGACATCAACTGGCTCGCCGACTTCTCGACCGCGCTGCCCGCGGTGATCGTCGTCGGCGTGTGGGTGGGCATGCCGCAGACCACGGTGACGCTGCTCGCCGGGCTCCAGCAGATCCCGGACGAGCTGCACGAGGCCGCCGCGATGGACGGCGCGGGCGCGTGGCGCCGCTTCACCGCGGTGACGCTCCCGAGCCTGCGCCCGATCATCACGTCGATCACGTCGCTGAACTTCATCTGGAACTTCAACTCGTTCTCGCTGGTCTACGTGCTCACCGAGGGCGGACCGGGCGGCCGGACCATGCTGCCGATGCTCTTCACCTACCTGGAGGCGTTCAAGAACCGCAACATCGGCTACGCCGCCGCGATGGGCGTGGTGCTCGTCGTCGTGGTCGTCCTCCTGCTCGCGATCTACCTGCGGTCGCAGTTCCGCTCCGAGAAGGAGAGCTGACCCGTGCGCGCACTCGTCCGCCCGGCCCAGTACGTGGCCCTCGCGTTCTACATCCTCTTCCTCGGCTTCCCGCTGCTGTGGCTCATCTCGGCGTCGCTCAAGTCGTCGGGCGAGCTCAACTCGCTGACCGTGAGCCTGATCCCGCAGGACTTCCACTGGGAGAACTACTCGCAGGCGCTCTCGCGGCAGGGCCTCGTGCGCTCGGCGTGGAACAGCGCGATCGTCGCGGTCGTCTCGACGGCGCTCGTCGTCGTCATCGCGCTGCCCGCGTCGTACGTGCTCGCGCGCCTGCGCGGCAAGATCCGCGCGGCGGGCGTCGGCTGGATCCTCGTGAGCCAGGTGTTCCCGGTGATCCTCATCATCCTGCCGCTGTTCCTCATCCTGCGGACCATCGGCCTCACGGACTCGCTCGTCGGGCTCACGCTCGTCCACACCACGTACACCCTGCCGTTCGCGCTGTGGATGATGCAGGGCTACGTGTCCGCGATCCCCGTGGACCTCGAGGAGGCGGGCTCGATGGACGGCGCGAGCCGGTTCACCGTGCTCCGCACGATCGTCTTCCCGCTGCTCATGCCGGGCATCGTCGCGACGGCGATGTTCAGCTTCGTCTCCTCGTGGAACGAGTTCTTCTTCGCGCTCGTCCTGCTCCAGTCGCCCGAGAACTACACGCTGCCCATCACGCTGAAGATGTTCATCGGCGGCGAGGGCAAGGTGGCGCTCGGCCCCCTCGCCGCGGGCTCCGTGCTCGCGGCCATCCCCAGCATCGTCTTCTTCTCGATCATGCAGAAGAAGCTCACCGGCGGTCTGCTGTCCGGCGCCGTGAAGGGGTGACCCCCCATGTACCCCCCCTGCAACACCCCCACCCGAAAGGTAGAACCATGAAGACTCGTGGTGCGTCCATCGCCGCATGCCTCACGATCACGACCCTGCTCGTCGCCTCCTGCTCGAGCGGGGGCGGCAGCGAGGACGGCGCCGACGGCGGCCCGGTCACGCTGAAGTTCCAGTCGCTGTCCGACCAGCCGGCCGCCATCGAGGCGACCGAGAAGATCGTCGCGGACTGGAACGAGGCCAACCCCGACGTCCAGGTCGAGATCGTGCCCGCGGGCTGGGACGGGATCTACGACAAGCTCATCACGCAGTTCAACGGCGGCGCCGCGCCGGACATCATCCACTACGAGGCCGCGAGCATCGTGCCCTTCGCCGTGGACGGCTACCTGGCCGACCTGTCCGAGTACATGTCGGACGAGAAGCGGGCCGACATCCCCGAGGGCATCCTCGACGCCGTGACGGTCGACGACCAGGTCATCGCGTACCCGACCGAGCTCCAGTCCTACATGGTGTTCGCCAACAAGACGATGCTCGAGGCCGCGGGCGTCGAGATCCCCACGGGCGACACGATGACGTGGGACGAGCTGCGCGAGATCGCGAAGGCCACCACGAAGGACGGCGCGTACGGGCTCGGGTGGGGGCTCGCGAGCCCGACGGCCGCGTTCATGGCCATGGCGCCCGGCTTCGGCGGCCAGTACTTCGAGGGCACCGGCGCCGACGCGAGCATCACCATCGGCGAGGGCGAGATGGCGCTGCCGGAGCTCGTCGACGAGATGGCGCACACCGACAACACCGTGCTGCCGGTGACGCTCACGCAGTCCGGCTCGGAGACGCTCGCGTCGTTCTACGCGGGCCAGGTCGCCATGACGATCCAGGGATCGTTCCAGGCCGCGAACATCGCCAACGACGCGCCCGAGGGCTTCGACTGGGTCGTGCTGCCCCCGCTCGAGGGTCCCGACGGCGCCGAGCAGGCCGCCAACCCGCAGACGCTCTCGGTGAACATCGACTCCGAGCACGTCGAGGAGTCCGCAGAGTTCATCGAGTTCTTCACCGACACGGAGAACCTCGCCGCGCTCAACGAGGCGGACGCGCTCATCCCGGCCACGACGTCGGCCCAGGAGGCCATGGCGTCCTCGCTCGGCGACGAGAACGGCTGGTCGACGATCCTCTCGTCGGGCCAGTACCTCACGTCGGCCCCGTACCTGTTCGTCGACGCGTACGCGCAGTGGAAGGACACGGTCGCGACGCCCGCGTACCAGAAGTTCCTCGCCCAGGAGATCGACGCCGACCAGCTCGCGACCGAGCTCGAGGCCGGCTGGGACGAGATCACCAAGTAGCAGGACAGGCGGCGGGGCGGTCGACGGACGACCGCCCCGTCGGGAACCGCGGCCCTCACGGGTCGCACCGGGCGCGACCGGCGCCGAGAGAGATCGACAGGGAGTGGACCGTGACCTGGCTGGACGACCGAGCGGTGGCAGTGATCACCGGAGCGGCGGTGGGGGACGCGCTGGGGGGCGCCACCGAGGGCTGGACCCCCGAGCAGATCGAGGAGCGCCACGGGGGGCGCGTGACGGGGATCGTGGAGCCCTGGTACCCGAACTGGCAGGACGCGCGTCCGATCGCGCCCTACCACAAGGGCGACGGGCACATCACGGACGACACCCTCATGACGCGCGCGCTCGTCGAGGTGTACGCGAAGCGCCGCGAGCACCTCGACGCGTACGCGATGGCCGAGGACCTCGTGCCCCTCATGATCGGCGAGCCGCGCTGGATCCCCGAGCTCGAGTCCACGGCCCTGCTGCTCCAGCGCGTGTTCCTCGCCGAGAAGTGGATCGTCGCGCGCCTGCACTACGGGCACGTCGACCCGCGCGAGGCGGGCGTCGGGAACGTCGTCAACTGCGGCGCGGCGATGTACGTCGCGCCCGTCGGCCTCGCGAACGCGGGCGACCCGCGCGGCGCGTACGCCGAGGCGATCGACCTCACGGGCGCGCACCAGTCGAGCTACGGCCGCGAGGCCGCGGGCGTGTTCGCGGCCATGGTCGCCGCGTCCGTCGCGCCGGGGGCGACGGTCGACGACGTCGTGCACGCCGCGCTCGACGTCGCGCACGACGGCACGGCCGCCGCGCTCCAGGCCGTCGTCGAGGCGTTCGACGGCTGGACGACGGCGCCCACGACGGACGAGGAGGAGCGCGCCCTCGCGCGGCTCGTCCGCGACACGGTCGCGCCGTTCGACTCCGTCGGGCCCGCGTACCGGCAGATGTCGATGGACGCGCGCCGCCCGTCGCGCACCAAGTCCATCGAGGAGCTTCCCGCGGCGCTCGGCTTCGTGCTCGGGCACCGCGGCGACTTCCGCGGCGCGGTGCTCGGCGCCGTGAACTACGGACGCGACGCGGACTCGATCGCCGTCATGGCCGGCGCGGTCTGCGCGGGCCTGGGCGGGACGGCCGTCGTGCCGGACGAGTGGCTCGACGCGATCGAGGAGGCGAGCCGGATGGACATCCGGGAGACCGGCCGGCTCATGGCGTCCGCGGCGGCGGACATCCTCCGCGCCGACCGCGAGCGCGCCACGTCGCGCCTGCGCGCGCTCGCCGAGCTCGGCGGCGCGTCCGTGGACGGGAGCGGTCTCGGGGTGCCCGACGGCGCCGCGCGGGCGGGTGACCAGGCGTGAGGCTCACGTGGGCCCAGCCCGAGGACCTGCTCGCGCACGAGCTCGTCCAGGCGGCGGCGGAGGACAAGGACGCCGCGGTGCTCGCGGACGTCCGGGAGCGCTGGGTCGCCGCGGGCGGAGACCCCGTCCCCGCGGTGAGCGGAGCCGGTCCCGTCCCCGCGACCCCGGCGCTGCGCGCGCTCGCGCGCGACCTGCTCGTCGAGCTCGACGCGCTCGCCGCGGCGCCCGCGCCGCACGAGCCCGACGACTGGGACGCGATCCTCGCCACGCTCCCCGCGGCGCCCGGCCTGCCGACCCGCCCGGGTGCCGTCGGCTCCTCCGCCGGCACGGGAACCAGCACCGCCGCCGACGCCGCGTACGCCGACCGCGTGCTCGGCGCGTGGACCGGGCGCGCGGCGGGCTGCCTGCTGGGCAAGCCCGTGGAGAAGATCCCGCGCGCCGGGATCGAGGAGATCCTGCGCGCGACGGGCCGGTGGCCCCTCGACCGCTGGTTCACCGCCGTCGGGCTGCCCGACGACGTCGCCGCGCGCTGGCCGTGGAACCGGCGCAGCGCCCCGACGTCGCTCGAGGAGAACATCGACGGGATGCCCGAGGACGACGACCTCAACTACCCGATCCTCGCGCTCGCCCTGCTGGAGCGGCACGGGCGCGGCTTCACGACGGACGACGTCGCGCAGCTCTGGCTCGACGCGCTGCCCGCGGGCCGCGTGTTCACGGCCGAGCGCGCCGCGTACCGCAACATCCTCGACGCGCGGCCGGTGCCGGAGACGGCGACGCACCACAACCCGTTCCGGGAGTGGATCGGCGCGCTCATCCGCACGGACGTGCTCGGCTGGGTCTCGCCCGGCGACGTGCGCGAGGCCGCGCGCCTCGCGTGGACGGACGCGCGGCTGAGCCACACGCGCAACGGCGTCTACGGGGCGATGTGGGCGGCCGCGCTCGCGTCGGCGGCGATGGTCTGCGAGACGGTGGACGAGGTGCTCGACGCCGCGGACGCCGTCGTGCCGCCGGGCAGCCGCCTCGCCTCCGCGATCCGGCTCGGCCGCGAGGCGGGCCGCGACGGCGACGCGTCCGAGGCGGGCGTGCGCGCCGGGCTCGACGCGATCCACGCCGCGTACGGCGACCTGCACTGGGTGCACGTGCTCAACAACGCCGCGGTGATCGCCTACGCGCTCACCGCGGGGCGCGGCCCGGACGGCCGCGGCGACTTCGGCGCGAGCGTCGCGATCGCCGTCACCGCGGGCTGGGACACCGACTCGGCGGGCGCGACGGTCGGCGGCGTTGTGGGTGCGCTGCGGGGCGTCGAGGGCATCGGCCAGCGGTGGACGCGCCCGCTCGACGGCCACATCGCGACCTCGCTGCCCGGCGGCGAGCAGAGGATCGTGGACCTCGCGGCGCGGACGGTCGCGCTCGCGGCGACGCCGGTCGTGGTGGCCGGGGGAGCCGTGCAGGATCCCACGGAGGAGGCACGGGCATGAGCACGACGGCGGGCGGGGAGCAGGGCGCCACGGTCCCGGGCGGCTCGGGGCGGGTCGTGGTGGTCGGGTCGGCGAACGTCGACCTCGTCGTCGACGTGCCGCGCCACCCCGGCGGCGGCGAGACCATCCTCGGCGGCGACCTGCGCCGCAACCCCGGCGGCAAGGGCGCGAACCAGGCCGTCGGCGCGGCCCGCGCGGGCGGCGCCGACACGACGTTCGTCGGCGCGCTGGGCCACGACGACGCCGCGGACCTGCTGCTCGCGTCGCTCGACCGCGGCGGGGTGCGGACCGACCTCGTCGAGCGCGTGGACGCCGCGACGGGCACCGCGCTCATCACCGTCTCGCCCGACGGCGAGAACGCGATCGTCGTCGCGCCCGGCGCGAACTCGCACGTGACGGTCGGCGCGGCGCAGGCCGAACGGATCGCGGAGGCGGACGTCGTGCTCGCGCAGCTCGAGATCCCGCTCGACGTCGTGCGCGCCGCCGCCGCGGCGCGCCGCCCGGGCGCGCTGCTGGTCCTCAACGCGGCGCCGTCGCGCGACCTGCCCGACGACGTCTGGGCCGCGCTCGACGTGCTCGTCGTCAACGAGCACGAGGCGGCGGACCTGGCAGGCGCCGGCGGCGACGCCGACCCGAGCACGCTCGCGGGGCTGCTGCTGGAGCGCGTGCCGGCCGTCGTCGTGACGCTCGGGGGAGAGGGCAGCCTCGTGGCGGAGTGCCGCCCGGGCGCGCCCCTGCTCACGACCGTCCCGGCGATCGCCGTCGAGGCCGTGGACACGACCGGTGCGGGAGACACCTTCTGCGGCGTCCTCGCCGCGGCGCTCGCGCGCGGCGCCGACCTTCCTGACGCCGCCCGGCTGGCCGCCGCCGCGGGCGCGCTCGCGGTGACCCGGGCGGGGGCGCAGGACGCCGTGCCCGACGCAGCGGACGTCGTCGCGCTCGCCGAGCGTGCCGAGAACCCCGCCCGACCGACCTGAGCCCGTCCGCAGCACGTCCGAGCGCGGGCCCGGCCCGCCGAGGGAAAGGCACCATGACCTACACGTTCGACCCGCTCGTCCCGCGCCCGATCGACCTGCCGACCGAGGTCGCGCTCGGCGGGCCGCTCACGCCCGAGCAGTCCCTCGCGCTCGACGAGGCGAAGATCTTCGTCGGCCCGGCCGACCCCGCCGACCGCCCGGCCTGGCGCGAGCGCCTCGCCGCGTGGCGCGACGACGCGCGCCGCCGCCACGGGTACACGGGCGCGGCGTACGACCGCCCGGACGCGGCGTGGGCCGCCGGGTGCTCGACAGTCGCGCAGGTCTGGCTGTGGGACGAGCTGCTGTACTCGTTCGAGGAGCACCGGTTCACGCCCGAGCGGTTCCTCGCCGACGCGCGCGAGCGGTTCGGCGGCCTCGACGCCGTGGTGCTGTGGCACGCGTACCCGGTCATCGGGATCGACGACCGCAACCAGTGGGACTTCTACCGCGACGTCCCGGGGATCGTCGACCTCGTGCGGACGTTCCACGACGCGGGCCTGCACGTGTTCGTCGACTACAACCCGTGGGACGTCGGCACGCGCCGCGGCGGCGACGACCTCACCGAGCTCGCGGCCGTCGTGCGCGAGCTCGGCGCCGACGGCGTCTTCCTCGACACGCTGAAGAAGGCCGAGCCGCAGCTCGTCGCGCGGCTCGAGGCCGCGCGCCCGGGCATCGTCCTGGAGGGCGAGTCCAAGCTCCCGGTCGAGCGCATCGAGGACCACTCGTCGTCGTGGGCGCAGTTCTTCGCCGACTCGCCCGTGCCCGGCGTGCTGCGCGCGCACTGGTACGAGCGCCGGCACATGCAGCACCACGTGCGCCGCTGGCACCGCGACCACTCCGAGGAGCTCCAGTCCGCGTGGCTCAACGGCGTGGGCGTCATGGTGTGGGAGGTCGTGTTCGGCGTGTGGGTCGGCTGGTCGCGGCGCGACGCCGCGACCGTCACGCGCCTGGTCACGGTCCAGCGCGCGGCGCGGCCGCTGCTGCTCGACGGGGAGTGGACGCCGCTGGCCGAGCTCGCACCCGAGGCCGAGGCCGCCGGGGTCTACGCGTCGCGCTGGGAGCTCGACGGCGTGACCCTGTGGACGCTCGTCAACCGCGGTGACGCCGACTACGCGGGCCCGCTGCTCGCGGGCGGCGGGGACGACGCGGACGTGCGCGTGCCCGGCCGAGGGATCGCCGCGGCGCTGCACGTGGCCGACGGCGCGGCGGAGCCTGCGTGGCTGCCGCACCTGCGCGACGTGGTCGCCTCGCTCGACGAGACCGCGCCGCACGACCCCGACGCGCGCTTCCCGCACCGGCTCGCGCGGCGCCTCGACGCCTCTGTCCCCACGTCCGCTCCGACCGGGGGGACGGACCCGGCCGGGCCGGGGGCCGTCGTCGGGCAGGACGCCGCCCGGGCGACGGGCGCGCCCGGGGCGGGCGCCGTCGTCGTGCCCGCGGGGCCGTACGTGCTGACCGTCCGGTACCGCGCGCGCGAGACCGGGATGTACCAGGGCGCGCCGTACGTGGACGAGTGGAAGCCGCTCCCGCCGCGACTGCACGACGCGCGGACCCTCCAGCGCGACGGCGAGCTCGCCGCCCCGGTCGCGGTGGGCCGCGACGTGACGAACGCGGAGTTCGCGGAGTTCCTCGCGGCCACGGGGTACGTGCCCGCCGTCGCGCACCGCTTCCTCGCGCACTGGGTCGACGGGCGTCCCGCGCCCGGCACGCAGGACGAGCCCGTGACCTTCGTCGACCTCGACGACGCCCGCGCGTTCTGCGCGTGGCGCGGCGGGCGCCTGCCCACCGAGGACGAGTGGCAGCTCGCGGCCGAGCAGCCCGGCTGGACGCGCGGCGAGCCCGCCGTGTGGAGCTGGACGGGCTCCGAGCACTCCGACGGCCGCACGCGGTTCGTCATGCTCAAGGGCGGCAGCGCCTACCGCGCCGAGGGTTCCGACTGGTACGTCGAGGGCGGCCGCCACGCCCCCGATTACGCGGTCAAGCTCCTCGTCCCCGGCCTGGGGCTCGCGCGCGGCGCGACCGTCGGGTTCCGCTGCGCGTGGGACCTCGCCGACGACCAGCCCGCCGACGATCAGCACGCCGAGGAGGTGACGGCATGACGGACGTACCGCGCGTCTCGCGCGACCCGGCCGCGGGCGCGCTCGCGGGCCTGCGCGTCGTCGACGCGTCGACGCTGTTCGCCGGGCCCATGGCGGCGATGCACCTCGGCGACCTGGGCGCCGACGTCGTCAAGGTCGAGCACCCCACGAAGCCCGACCCGTCGCGCACGCACGGCGCCGCGAAGGACGGCGTGAACCTGTGGTGGAAGACGCTCGGGCGCAACAAGCGCACCGTCACCGCGAACCTGGGGAGCGACGGCGGCCGCGAGGTGTTCCTCGCGCTCGTCGCCGAGGCGGACGTCGTCGTCGAGAACTTCCGGCCCGGCACGCTCGAGCGCTGGGGCCTCGGCTACGACGAGCTGTCCACGCGCAACCCGCGGCTCGTGCTCGCGCGCGTGAGCGGGTTCGGGCAGGTCGGGCCGTACCGCACCCGCCCGGGGTTCGGCACGCTCGCCGAGGCGATGAGCGGGTTCGCCGCGATGACCGGCGAGCCCGACGGCCCGCCGACCCTCCCGCCGTTCGGGCTCGCCGACGGCGTCGCGTCGCTCGCGACCGCGTTCGCCGTCATGGTCGCGCTGTCGACGCGCGAGCGCACCGGGCACGGGCAGGTCGTCGACACGGCGATCATCGAGCCCATCCTCGCGATGCTCGGGCCGCAGATCACGCGCTGGGACCAGCTCCGCACCGTGCAGCCGCGCACCGGCAACCGGTCCGCGAACAACGCGCCGCGCAACACCTACCGCACGCGCGACGGGCAGTGGGTCGCGGTGTCGACGTCGGCGCAGTCCATCGCCGAGCGCGTCCTGCGCCTCGTGGGTCGCCCCGAGCTCGTCGACGAGCCCTGGTTCGCGAGCGGCGTCGAGCGCGCGCAGCACGCCGACCTGCTCGACGAGGCCGTCGGCGGCTGGATCGCGCAGCGCACGCGCGACGAGGTCGTCGCCGCGTTCGAGGAGGCCCAGGCCGCCGTCGCGCCGATCTACGACGCCCAGGACATCGTCGACGACCCGCAGTTCCGCGCGCTCGGCACGATCCACGAGATCGAGGACCCCGAGCTCGGGCCGATGCTCATGCAGGGCCCGCTGTTCCGGATGTCCGAGAACGACGGCGTCATCCGCTTCACCGGCCGCGCGCACGGCGCCGACACCGACGCCGTGCTGGGCGAGCTGGGCTTCTCGCCCGAGCGCGTCGCCGAGCTCCGGGCCGAGGGGGCGGTGTGACGGGCCGGGGCGACCGGCCGGGCGCCGCGCCGCCGCTGACGCTGCTGTACGTGCCCGCGGACCGGCCCGACCGGGTGGCCAAGGCGCTGGGGTCTGCGGCCGACGTCGTGCTCGTCGACCTCGAGGACGCCGTCGCGCCGGCGCGCAAGGACGAGGCGCGGGCGCACGCCGTCGCGCTGCTCGACGACGCGGCCGCCGCGCGCGGCGTCCAGGTGCGGACCAACCACCCCGCGACGCCGTGGCACGCCGCCGACGTCGCGGCCCTCGCGGGCATGCCGCTCGCCGTCGGGGCGCGCGCGCCGAAGGTCGAGTCCGCCGACGAGGTGCGCGCGCTCGCGGCGGCGCTCCCCGGGCGGGCGCTGCACCTGCTGGTCGAGTCGGCCCTCGGCGTCGAGCGTGCGTTCGAGCTCGCGACGGCGTCGCCGCAGGTCGCGTCCCTCGGGCTCGGCGAGGCCGACCTGCGTTCCGACCTGCGGGTCGACGACGAGGCCGGGCTCGCGTGGGCACGCAGCCGGGTCGTCGTCGCGGCCCGGGCGGCGGGGCTGCCGTCGCCCGCGATGTCCGCGTTCACGCACGTGCGCGACCTCGACGGGCTCGCGGCGTCGTGTCGCGCCGGGCGGTCCCTCGGGTTCTGCGGCCGCACCGCGATCCACCCCGCGCAGCTCGACACCATCCGCGACGCGTTCCTCCCGACCCCGGACGAGGTGGACCGCGCGCGCGAGGTCGTCGAGCGCGTGGGCGACGCCGCAGCGTCGGGCACGGGGGTCGTGGCGCTCGCGGACGGCACGTTCCTCGACGTCGCGATGGTCGAGCGGGCCCGCGCGGTCCTCGCGCTCGCGGCACGACGCCCCGCCGGGTAGCGCCCGGCGCCGAGAACGATCCTCCCCCCGGTCGAGCACGACGTTGCTGTCGATATCCGCCCGAGAACGACAGCAACGTCGTGCTCGACCGGGACGGAGGGAGGGGGGAGGGGGCAGCACATCACCGGATCTCGACGAGGAGACACGATGGACGCAGCACCACGAGACGTGGCACGACGGCCGCACCGGCGGCCGGGCACGACGGCAGTCGGGACCGCGCTGGCCCTCGCGGTCGGTCTGGGCGGGCTGGGGCTCGCGCTGCCCGCGACCGCCGCGGAGCAGGGCACGGTCGAGGCCGGACGGGTCGCGGACTCCGCGGCCGGGCCGATCGACTATACGGTCTACCTGCCACCCGGCTACGACGACGGCGAGCAGGAGTACCCGACGCTCTACCTGCTGCACGGCCGCGGCGACACGCAGGCCGCGTGGCAGCAGGTCACGGGCGACCTCGACGAGCTCATCGGGGCGGGCGAGATCCAGCCGATGGTCGTCGTCATGCCGGACGCGCCGTGGAACGACCGCGGCTCCTGGTACACGGACTCGCTCTACACCGGGGACGCGACGGGCGCGGGCGCCGGCACCGCCGTCGAGACGGCGTTCACGCGCGACCTCGTCGCGCACGTCGACGCGACGTACCGGACGGTCGAGGACCGCGAGGCGCGCGCCGTCGGCGGCTACTCCATGGGCGGCGCGGGCGCGCTGCGGTTCACGCTCGCCCACCAGGACACGTTCTCCGCGGGCATCGTCCTGAGCCCCGCGGTCTACGTGCCGCAGCCGCCCGCGGACTCCTCGGCCCGCGACCACGGCGGCTACGGCGTCGGGACCGCGCCGTTCGACGCCGACCGGTACACGGAGCTGTCCTACCCGACGGCGCTCGCGGCGCTCGACCCGGCGCTCCCGGTGCACCTGTTCGTCGCCGTCGGCGACGACGAGTGGGCCAACCCCGACCCCGCCGAGGCCACGCACGACATCGACTTCGAGTCCGCGCGCCTCTACAACCAGGCGCGCCGCGTCCCGGGCGTGACGGCCGAGCTGCGCGTGCTCGACGGCGGCCACGACTGGGACGTCTGGCGGCCCGCGTTCCGCGAGGGGATCGTCGACGTCTCGGCGCGCCTGCGCACCACGCCGGCCGCACCGTGGGACGCCGAGCTCCTCGGCTCCGCGGGCGACGACCGCGCGGGCGGGGTCGCGGCCCTGCCCGACGGCGGGACCGCCGTCGCGCTGAACCTCGCCGGCGCGTGGGACGGGTACGAGCCCGCTGGCGGTTTCGACACGGTCGTCGTGCGGCGCGACGCCGACGGCGCCGAGGTGTGGCGGCACGCGGTCGCGACGGGCGCGGACGACCGCGCGTACGGCGTCGTGCCGGGCGTCGACGGCGGCGTGCTCGTCGCCGGGTACACGAAGGGCGACCTCGACGGCGCTCACGCGGGCACGACGCGCGACGACGGGTTCGTCGCGGCCGTCACGGCCGACGGCGAGCGCGCCTGGACGCTGCAGACCGGCGATCCCGGCGCTGCCGACCGCTTCTACGCCGTCGCGCCCGACGGCGCGGGCGGCGCCTACGTCGCCGGGTACACGAGCGGTGCCGTGGGCGACGCGCCGAGCGCCGGGGACAAGGACGCGCTGGTCGGGCGGGTCTCGGCGGCTGGCGAGCTGCTGTGGCTGCGCCAGGTGGGCGGGCCTGGCGAGGACAAGGCGCTCGCGGTCGCGGCCTCGCCCGACGGCGCGGTGTACGTGGGCGGGGTGTCGGGCGGCGGGATGCCCGGTGTCGACCACGCCGGCGCGAACGACGGCTGGGTCGCGCGCTACGCCGCGGACGGCGAGCAGGAGTGGCTGCGCGCCGTCGCGACGAGCGAGAACGACCAGGTCAACGGCCTCGTGGCGCGATCGGACGGGTCGGTCGTCGCCGTCGGGCACACGCGCGGCGCGCTGGGCGACGGCGGCAACCTCGGGGACAACGACGTCGTCGTGCGGGCGTTCGACCCCGCGGGCGAGGTGCGGTGGACGACCCAGGCCGGGACGTCGACCGACGACCGCGGCGTCACGGGCGTGCTCGGCGCGGACGACGCGGTGCTCGTCGTCGGCACGACCTACGGCGCGCTGGACACGGCCGTCGGTGGGGTGGACGTCGTGACGCTGCCCGTCGCGGCCGACGGCACCCCGGGCGAGGCGACGCAGACCGGGTCGCGCGAGCGCGACGGCGCCGACGAGTGGGACGACGCGAACCTGTTCGCGGCCCCGGCCCCGGCCCCCTCCGGTCCGGGCTCGGCCGACTCAGCCGGCACGACCGGCGCGGGAGCGGCGCTGCTCACCGGGCTCACGTACGGCGCCCCCGCAGGCACGACCAACGCGGGTGCCGCGGACGTGTTCGTCGCGCGCGTGCCGTGGGACGCCGTCGTGCCGGGCGGCGGTGCGGGCCCGGCGCTCGACGTCACCGCCCAGGCGCGGTGCCTCGCGGGCAAGGCCTACGTCGCCGTGCGTGCGACGAGCACGGCAGACGCGCCCGTCGACGTCGAGCTCGTGACGCCGTACGGCGCGCGGGTCGTCGCGGACGTCGCGCCGGGGGCCAGCGCCTACCAGTCATTCCCGGCCCGGACCGCGACCATCGCCGCCGGGGAGGCGACCGCGACCACGGGCGGCCGCACCGCCGTCGTCCCGTACGACGCGCTCGCCTGCGCCTGACCGCCGCTGCTGCCGCCGGCCGGCGCCTGGCTCGACGTCCCGGCGGCCGAGCACGACCCCGCGCGCGGTCGAACACGACGTCGCTGTCGTTATCCGCCTGATAACGACAGCAACGTCGTGTTCGGCGCGGCGCGGGGGCGGGGGG